>NZ_JBHWIV010000093.1:0-31505 GCF_042731675.1 Kitasatospora sp. NPDC059827
CACCCCCATCCTCTGCGGCTTGTATTTTTTTATATACCACACCTACGGCGCGGGGGCGGCGGGGCGCCCGCCCCGGGGGCCCCCCCCACCCCGCCCCCGCCCCCCCCCCGCCCCTCACACCCGGGCTCAGGCGCTCGCGGTGTAGTCGTAGAAGCCGCGGCCGGACTTGCGGCCCAGCAGGCCGGCGTCGACCATCCGGGACAGCAGCGGGGGAGCGGCGTACAGCGGCTCCTTGTACTCGTCGTACATCGACTCGGCGATCGAGACGATGGTGTCCAGGCCGATCAGGTCGCACAGCCGCAGCGGGCCCATCGGGTGGGCGCAGCCGGCCTCCATGCCCTTGTCGATGTCGGAGGCGGTGGCCACGCCCGACTCGAACATCCGCACCGCGGACAGCAGGTACGGCACGAGCAGGGCGTTGACCACGAAGCCGGCCCGGTCGCGGGCCCGGATCGGCTCCTTGGCGAGGGCCTGGGTGGCGAAGGCCTCGACCCGCTCGGTGGTGGTCGCCGAGGTGGTCAGGGTCGGGATGACCTCGACCAGCTTCTGCACCGGCGCCGGGTTGAAGAAGTGCAGGCCGATGACCTGCTCCGGGCGGGAGGTGGCGGCGGCCAGCTTCACGATCGGGATCGAGGAGGTGTTGGAGGCCAGGATCGCGTCCCGGCGCTCGATGACCTGGTCCAGGGTCTGGAAGATCTTGACCTTGATGTCCTCGCGCTCGGCGACCGCCTCGACCACCAGGTCGCGGTCGGCGAAGTCGGACAGGTCGGTGGTGAAGGACAGCCGGGACAGCGCCTCGTCCCGCTGCTCGGGGCTCAGCTTGCCGCGCTTGACCGCCGTGTCCAGGGAGTTGGTCAGCCGGGTGCGGCCGAACTCCAGCGCCTCACCGCTGGCCTCCGACACCAGGACGTCCAGTCCGGCCCGGGCGAAGACCTCGGCGATGCCCGACCCCATGAGACCGCAGCCGACTACTCCGACGCGTGCGATGTCACTCACTCAGTTGCCCTTCGGTGGTGCTGGGGGTCGCCCAGCGAACTGGTGGCCCAGCGAGCTCGCTGGTCAACGGGTCGGTGTACCGGAATGGGTGCACCGGTCACCGCCCCGACGACGTTACTACTCCGTACTCGCCAGTAGGTCACCCCCTCCCCGGCGCAGTGCCAGCCCGGACGGCCCCCCGATCGGGTGAGGCCGCACCGCCTGCGGGTGCGCCCGGGCCCGCCGCCGCCCGCCGCCGGACAGAATGCCGCAGACGGGGGCCGGGGACGGGAAGGGAGCACACGGTGCCGACGGGATCGCTCACAGGACAGGTCGCCCTGGTCACCGGCGGCGGCCGGGGCATCGGCCGCGAGATCGCCGTCGGCCTGGCCGCCGAGGGCATGGCCGTCGGCCTGGTCGGCCGCACCCACGAGACGCTGACCGACACCCTCAAGGAGTGCGTCAAGCACGGCTCCCGGGGCGTCGCCGTCACCGCGGACGTCTGCCGCCCCGGCTCGGTCCGGGAGGCCGTCCGGCTGGTCGAGCGCGACCTCGGCCCGATCGACCTGCTGGTCAACAACGCCGGCCTGGTCGACCGCGCCGAGGTGCCGCTCTGGGAGACCGACCCCAACCAGTGGTGGCAGGTGATCGAGACCAACCTGCGCGGCCCCTACAACCTGCTGCGCTGCGTCCTGCCCGGCATGGTCGCCCGCCGCAGCGGCCGGGTGGTCAACCTCAACTCCGGCTTCGCGCTGCGCCCGGACGGGCACTACACCGCGTACGCGACCTCCAAGGGCGCGCTGCTCCAGCTCTCCGACAACATGGCGGACACGCTGGCCGAGCACGACGTCGTGGTGCTCGACATCAGCCCCGGCGCGGTGGCCACCGACATGACCGCGGGGATGCCGATGTTCCGGGACATGAAGGCCTGGGGCTCGATCCCGTACATGGTCGCCGTCACCGTGGACGCCGCCCGGGGCCGCTTCGACGCGCTGCACGGGCGGTTCATCCACGCCGGGCGGGACGACCTGGCGGAGCTGGTCGCCCGGGCCGACGCGATCCGCGCGGTGGACGCCCGGACGCTGCGGTTGCGCCCGTACAAGGACGACGACCCGATGGTCTGACCGGCTTCGGCGGGCGGGCGGGCTGGCAGGCGGGGGCTCGGGCGGGAGCTCAGGCGCGGGGCGGGGGGAGCTTCGGCGGGGAGTTCCGGTCGGGGCCGGTCAGGCACACAGCTGGCTGGCGGTGACCGGCTTGAGCCCCGCCTTGGCCAGCCCGTCCAGGATCGCGGGCAGCGCGTCGATGGTGCACTGGTGCCCCATGTGCAGGGCCACCACCGAGCCGCCGCGCACCGAGCCCAGCACCCGGCGCTGGAGCTCGGCGGCGCTCGGGTCGTTGTAGTCCCGCGGGTCGACGTCGAAGGACAGCACGTGCTCGTAGCCGACGGCCTTGGCCTGGTCGCGCACCATCGAGGTGGCGTACTGCGCGGCGGAGGGACGGAACCAGCGGCCCATCGAGCCGGTCAGCTTCGTCAGCCGGTCGGCGCACTGGGCGATCTCGGCGCGGGCCTGGTCCGGTGTCATCGCGGAGATGTTGAGGTGGTTCTGGGTGTGGTTGCCCAGTTCGTGGCCGCCGTCCAGGATCCGCCGGGCCATCTGCGGCTGCTGGTCCAGCCAGCTGCCGACCGCCATCACGGTCAGCTTGACGCCGCGCTGCTCGGCGGCCTCCAGCAGGGTGGTGGCGAGCTTCGGGTCGCCGCTGCCGTGGACGGTGAGCGCCACGTTCTTGCCGGTGCGCGGCCCGTACACCACCTCGTACGGGGTGCCGGCTGCCAGCGGCGTCAGGACGGGCGGGGTCGGCGGGGCGGAGGCCGGCGCCGAGGCCTGGGCGGCGGCCGGGGTCGGTCCGCCACCGGGCTGCGGCTCACCCGCGGCACCCGGGGCGGTCGGGGCGGTCGGGGCGGGGGAGGCGGGCCCCTCGCCGCCGTTCCAGGCCGGGTCGGTGGTGTGCTGGGGGTCGACACTGCCGGGGTGGGCGGCGAGCGTCCCGGTGTCGGCCCGGCGGGGCGTGCCGCTGCCGCAGGAGGTCAGGAGTCCACCGGCGGCGGACAGGGCGGCCAGCTTGGCGGCGGTGCGCAGTACGGTGCGGCGGTCGGCAGTCATCGGCAGCCAGCATAGAGAGGGCGGACCCTCCCGGCGATCCGGCAGCGCCGTCCGACGCCGTCCGGCGCACCGTCTTTGACGTGCACACACTCCGTCTACCGGGTGTTGCAGGAACCTGAACTCCCGCTGTTTCCACGGCGTGTCGTTGGATACGATCACCGCGCACCGCGTGTTACGGGGCAGTAGGCACATTCCGGCATTGCGCATTGGGGGCGGAACATGATGCACCACGAGGACACCGCGGCCGTCGACCAGGACACCCGCACCGGCTGGGAGTGGGCCAGAGCGGACGACTGGCAGCCGCCGAGCGAGCTCGACACCGGCATCCCGCACACCGCCCGGATGTACGACTACTACCTGGGCGGCAAGGACAACTTCGAGGCCGACCGCAAAGCCGCCCAGGCCGCCATCGCCGCCTACCCGGCGCTGCCGCTGCTGGCCCGCACCAACCGCCAGTTCCTGGGCCGGGCCGTCGAGTTCGCGGCGGGCCGGGGGATCCGCCAGTTCGTCGACATCGGCACCGGCATCCCGACCGTCGGCTCCACCAGCGAGGTCGCCCAGCGGGTCGCCCCGGACGCCCGGGTGGTCTACGTCGACAACGACCCGATCGTCGCCACCCACGCCCGTGCCCTGCTGGCCGGGCACCCGGCCGGGCACACCTCGGTCATCGAGGCCGACCTGCGCGACCCGGAAGCGATCCTGCGCCACTCCGCGCTGGGCGCCGCCATCGACCTGTCCCAGCCCGTCGCGCTGATGCTCGTCGCCGTCCTGCACTTCATACGCGACGAGGAGGGCGCCCAGCAGATCGTCCGCACCCTGCGCGAGGTGCTCGCCCCCGGCAGCGCCCTGATCCTCTCCCACGGCAGCCCCGACTTCGCCTCCCGCGAGAGCGCCGCCGAGGGCACCCGGATCTACCGGAGCGCCAGCGCACCGCTGGTCCTGCGGCCCCGGGCCGGCGTCGAACCCTTCTTCGGGGACTTCGAGTTCGTCGGCCCCGGCCTCGTCCAACTCCCGCTCTGGCGCCCCACCGCGGGCCACCTCCGCACCACCGAACTGCCCGAGGGCTGGCAGGACGTCTCCGCCTACGCCGGCGTCGCCCTCAAGCCGTGACCGGGCCAGGCCCGACCGCGGGTCCGTGACGACGGCCGGCCCCGGCGCCCCCCTCCTGCGCCCGGGCCGGCCGCCCCACACCGAGCACACTACGTACGGGCACTGACAATCCCTCACCCTCCCGGCTACCCTGCGGCGTGACCACCGACCTGCCGCCGCTGCCCACCGACGTCGCCGAGCTGCTGCGGAGCGTCGACGCCCCGCCCCGACTGGTCGCCCACCTCGCGCTGGTGCACCAGGTCGCCGAGCAGGTCGTCGAGTTCTGCGCCGCCGAGGGCCTGGCCTTCGACCACCACGCCGTCCGCTACGGCGCCGCCACCCACGACATCGGCAAGGTCGTCCACCCCGAGGAGCTCTCGGGCCCGGCTGGGAGGAATTGACGCGACAGCGCGGGGCGGGCGGTGTGAGGTTCCGCGGCACCGAACCCCTCACCGACCTCGAGATCCGCGCGTCCTTCGTCAACTGCTCCAAGGGCGAGGCCCGTCGGCTCAACCTGCCCCGGGGCCTGGCCGAACTGCCGTGGGCGGAATTGGACTTCCTCGGCCTGCGGGACCAGGGCGCGCCCGACCGGCCGCCCGTACGGTGGGCGACCTCGACGCCTTCCTCGCCAAGGTGCTCACCGACACGGACACCGACACCGCCGCCGACTGAGGTCCTTCCCCGCGCGAGCGGCTACCGTCCCCCGCGCAGCTGGTCCAGGTCGCGGCGCTCCCGCTTGGTCGGGCGCCCCGCGCCGCGGTCCCGCTCGAAGGTCGGGGCCACGAACTCGCGCGGCGGCCGCGGCGTACTGTTGTCGACCAGGCACTCCGCCGCGACCGGGGCGCCGACCCGCTTGCGGATCAGCTTGGTCACCACGACGACCCGCTCGTACCCCTCCTCGCGGACCCGGACCTCGTCCCCGGGCCTGAGGGTCTGCGCCGGCTTGGCCCGCTCGCCGTTCACCCGGACGTGCCCGGCCTTGCAGGCCGCCGCCGCCAGCGCACGCGTCCTGGCCAGCCGGACCGACCAGATCCAGACGTCCACCCGCACGCTTCCCTGTTCCTCAGCCATTCCGCGAGCCTACCCACGCCGTGGGCCGAGCCCGGCCCGGCCCACGGCGTGGGTAGGAGTCGCAGGACGCAGGGCCTAGGCCGCGAGGGGGACTTCCTGGACGGCCCAGCCGTTGCCGTCCGGGTCGTTGAAGAACACGAAGTTGTTCCAGGCCTCGCCGTGCCCGTTCACCCGGGCTCCGGCCACGAAGTGCTGGACGGGGCTGACCACCACGCCCCGCGCGGTGAGCTCCGCGTGGGCCTTCTCGATGTCCGGCACCACCAGTTGGAGGCCCTTCACCGAGCCGGGCGCCGCTTCGATCACCCCGGCGCCGACCACGATCGAGCAGCGTGAGCCGGGGGGAGTCAGCTGGACCACCCGGACCCCGTCGCGCAGGCGGGTGTCGTGGTCCACGGTGAAGCCGGCCTGCTCCTCGTAGAAGAGCTTCGCGCGGTCCACGTCCGACACCGGGACCACCACGACTTCGAGCTTCCAGTCCATCGCCCTCACCCCTCTCGGTCGGGCTCTTCCAGTATCTGCCCGAAACCGTTCCCCGGCGGACCTTCGGATAGCCTGAGAACACGATGAATCCGCAGACCACGCCCGCTTCGTCACCCTCGGCCACCGCCTTCGCGACCCCCTGGGGCTCCCTCGACCTCACCCGCTTCCCCGCGGACCCCCGCGAGCGGCTGCGGGCCTGGGACGCCGCCGACGAGTACCTGCTGCGCCACCTCGCCGGCGAGGCCGACAGCGCCGGCGGCGCCGCCACCGAGCTGGCCGGCCGCCGGATCGCCGTCCTCGGCGACCGCTGGGGCGCGCTGGCCACCGCGCTGGCACCGTACGGACCGGTCCAGATCAGCGACTCCCACCTCGGCCGGCAGGCCACCCGGGAGAACCTCGCCCGGGCCGGCGCCGCCGTCGACGAGGAGCGGCTGCGCACCACCCGGGACACCCCGCCGGAGCGCATCGACGTCCTGCTGGTGCGGGTGCCCAAGAGCCTGGCCCTGCTGGAGGACCAGCTGCACCGGCTCGCCCCGGCCCTCCACCCCGGCACGGTGGTGATCGGCACCGGCATGGTCGCCGAGATCCACACCTCCACCCTGCAGCTGTTCGAGAAGGTGCTCGGCCCGACCCGCACCTCGCTGGCCGTCCGCAAGGCCCGGCTGATCTTCTGCACCCCCGATCCGGCGCTCGATCCCGGCCCCAACCCGTGGCCGCACCGCTACGCGCTGCCGTCGGACATCGGCCCCGCCGCCGGGCGCACCGTGGTCAACCACGCGGGCACCTTCTGTGCCGAACGGCTCGACATCGGCACCCGGTTCTTCCTGGCCCACCTGCCCACCCCCGCCCCGGGCGACCGGGTGGTGGACCTCGGCTGCGGCAACGGCGTGGTCGGCACCGCGGCCGCGCTGGCCGGGCCGGGCGCGGAGCTGGTGTTCGTGGACGAGTCCCACCAGGCGGTGGCCTCCGCCGAGGAGACCTTCCGCGCCAACCTGGGCCCGGACGCCCCGGCCGAGTTCCGCACCGCGGACGCGCTCGACCCGGCGGTGTTCGCCCCGGGCTCGGTGGACCTGGTGCTCAACAACCCGCCGTTCCACTCCCACCAGGCCACCACCGACGCCACCGCCTGGCGGATGTTCACCGGCGCCCGGCGGGCGCTGCGGCCCGGTGGCGAGCTGTGGGTGGTCGGCAACCGTCACCTCGGCTACCACGTCAAGCTGCGCAAGCTGTTCGGCAACTGCCAACTCGTCGCCGGGAATCCGAAGTTCGTGGTGCTGCGAGCCGTGAAGCGCTGACCGGGGGCCGTCGGCGGCACAGTCCGCCGGCGCCCGGGCCCGTCGCACCGGCGGGGAGTCCGGGGCTCCGGGGGCTCCGGGGGCTCCGGGCTCAGCCTTGCATGGATTTTCCCTCCCGCGTATATTCATGCCACGACCAAGGAGGAAGCCATGGCTTTGCGAGTCGCCGTCGCCGGCGCGAGCGGGTACGCGGGCGGTGAGGTGCTGCGCCTGCTGCTCGGCCACCCGGAGGTGGAGATCGGGGCGCTGACCGGCGGCTCGAACGCGGGCACCAGGCTCGGCGCGCTGCAGCCGCACCTGATCCCGCTGGCCGACCGTGTGCTCGAACCCACCACCCCCGAGGTGCTGGCCGACCACGACGTGGTGTTCCTGGCGCTGCCGCACGGCCAGTCCGCCGCCGTCGCCGAAGCCCTCGGCCAGAACGTCCTGGTGATCGACTGCGGCGCCGACTTCCGGCTCAAGGCCGCCGCCGACTGGGAGCAGTTCTACGGCTCCGCCCACGCCGGCACCTGGCCCTACGGCCTGCCCGAACTCCCCGGCCACCGCGACGCGTTGAAGGGCAGCAACCGGATCGCCGTGCCCGGCTGCTACCCGACGGCCGTGTCCCTGGCGCTGTTCCCGGCCTACGCGGCCGGCCTCGCCGAGCCGGAGGCCGTGGTGGTCGCCGCCTCCGGCACCTCCGGCGCCGGCAAGGCCGCCAAGACCCACCTGCTGGGCAGCGAGGTGATGGGCAGCGTCAGCCCGTACGGCGTCGGCGGCGTGCACCGGCACACCCCGGAGATGGTGCAGAACCTCACCCCGCTGGCCGGCGAGCCGCTGACCGTCTCCTTCACCCCCACCCTCGTCCCGATGCCGCGCGGCATCCTCGCCACCTGCTCCGCCAAGGCCAAGCCGGGCGTGAGCGCCGAGGAGCTGCGCGCCGCGTACGCCGAGGCCTTCGCCGACGAGCCCTTCGTCCACCTGCTGCCCGAGGGGCAGTGGCCGCAGACCAGCAGCGTCTACGGTGCCAACACCGCCCTGGTCCAGGTCGCCCTGGACGCCACCGCCGGGCGGATCATCGCGATCAGCGCGATCGACAACCTGGTCAAGGGCACCGCGGGCGGCGCGGTGCAGAGCATGAACATCGCCCTCGGCCTGCCCGAGGAGCTGGGCCTTCCCCTGAACGGAGTCGCACCGTGACCACCCCCGACACCGGCGTGACCCCCGGCACCGGCGTGACCGCCGCCAAGGGCTTCCGGGCCGCCGGCGTGACCGCGGGCATCAAGGCCTCCGGCACCCCGGACCTCGCCCTGGTGGTCAACGACGGCCCCTCGTTCGCCGCGGCCGGCGTCTTCACCGCCAACCGGGTCAAGGCCGCGCCCGTGCTCTGGTCCCAGCAGGTCCTCAAGGGCGGCCGGGTCTCCGCCGTCGTCCTCAACTCCGGTGGCGCCAACGCCTGTACCGGCCCGGCCGGCTTCCAGGACACCCACGCCACCGCGGAGAAGGTCGCCGCCGAGCTGGACCTCAGCGCCGGCGAGGTCGCCGTCGCCTCCACCGGCCTGATCGGCGTCCGGCTGCCGATGGACGTGCTGCTGCCCGGTGTCGCCCTGGCCGCCCGGGAGCTCAGCGAGGCCGGCGGGGAGTCCGCCGCGATCGCCATCAAGACCACCGACACCGTGCACAAGACCGCGCAGGTCACCAGCCCGGCGGGCTGGACGGTCGGCGGCATGGCCAAGGGCGCGGGCATGCTCGCCCCGAGCCTGGCCACCATGCTGGTCGTGCTCACCACCGACGCCGACGTGGACAGCGCCGCCCTGGACGCCGCCCTGCGCGGCGCCACCCGCACCACCTTCGACCGGATCGACTCCGACGGCTGCATGTCGACCAACGACACCGTGCTGCTGCTGGCCTCCGGCGCCTCCGGCACCGCCCCGGACGCGGCCGAGTTCGCCGAGGCCGTCCGCACCGTCAGCGCCGACCTGGCCCGCCAGCTGATCGGCGACGCCGAGGGCGCCAGCAAGGACATCCGGATCGACGTCACCGGCGCGGCCACCGAGGACGAGGCCGTCGAGGTCGCCCGGACGATCAGCCGCAACAACCTGCTCAAGTGCGCCATCCACGGCGAGGACCCCAACTGGGGCCGGGTGCTGTCCGCGATCGGCACCACCTCCGCCACCTTCGAGCCGGACCGGCTCGACGTCGCCATCAACGGCGTCTGGGTCTGCCAGGACGGCGGCGTCGGCGAGGACCGCGACCTGGTGGACATGAAGGGCCGCGACGTCGTCATCACCGCGAACCTCAACGCCGGTACGGCGAGCGCCTCGCTGTGGACCAACGACCTCACCGCCGACTACGTCCACGAGAACAGCGCCTACTCCAGCTGAGCGCCGCGGCACCCGAGCCCGGCCGCACCACGGCACCGCCGGGCCGCCGATCCGCGACATCCTCCCCCCGCCTGCGGCCGGGGGGACCCCCATCGACGAGGGAAACCCGTGCAGATCGCACCCAAGGGCGAACAGGCCCGCAACAACACCGCGTTGCCCAAGGCCATGACGCTGATCGAGGCGCTGCCCTGGCTGGAGCGCTTCCACGGCAAGACCATCGTGATCAAGTTCGGCGGCAACGCCATGGTCGACGAGAGCCTCAAGGCGGCCTTCGCCCAGGACGTCGTCTTCCTCCGCTACGCCGGACTGCACCCCGTCGTGGTGCACGGCGGCGGCCCGCAGATCAGCGCCCAACTGGACCGGCTGGGCCTGGAGTCCAGCTTCACCAACGGCCTGCGGGTCACCACCCCCGAAACCATGGACGTGGTCCGGATGGTGCTGGCCGGCCAGGTGCAGCGCGAGCTGGTCGGCCTGCTCAACGAGCACGGCCCGTTCGCCGTCGGCATGACCGGCGAGGACGCCCACACCATGACGGCCGTCAAGCGCTACGCCGTGGTGGACGGCGAGCAGGTCGACATCGGCCTGGTCGGCGACATCGTCAACATCGAGGCCGGCGCCGTGAAGGCGCTGATCGCCGACGGCCGGATCCCGGTCATCTCCTCGATCGCCCGCGGCGCCGACGGCCACGTCTACAACATCAACGCCGACACCGCCGCCTCCGCCCTGGCGGTCTCGCTCGGCGCCGAGATGCTGGTGGTGCTGACCGACGTCGAGGGCCTGTACAAGGACTGGCCGAACTCCGACGACGTGATCAGCCAGCTCAACGCGAGCGAACTGGACGCACTGCTGCCGGGCCTGGCCAGCGGCATGCTCCCCAAGATGGAGGGCTGCCTGCGCGCCGTCCGCTCCGGCGTGGGCACCGCCCGCGTCCTGGACGGCCGGGTGCAGCACAGCCTGCTGCTGGAGATCTTCACCGACGAGGGCATCGGCACGATGGTCGTGCCGGACGACGAGCCGACCGTGACCGGGGGACTGGCATGACGCACAACGAGCAGCTCACCGACCGGTGGCAGCACGCCTTCACCGACAACTACGGCACCCCCCGGATCCCGCTGGTGCGCGGCGAGGGCGTCAAGCTCTGGGACGCCGACGGCAAGGAGTACACCGACCTGCTCGGCGGCATCGCCGTCAACGCCCTCGGCACCGCCCACCCGGCCGTGGTCGAGGCGGTCAGCCGGCAGATCGCCACCCTCGGCCACGTCTCCAACCTCTTCATGGCCGAGCCGACCATCGCCCTCGCCGAGCGGCTGCTGGCGCTGGACGGCCGGGAGGGCGGCCGGGTGTTCTTCTGCAACTCCGGCGCCGAGGCCAACGAGGCCGCCTTCAAGATCAGCCGACGGACCGGCCGCACCCACCTGGTCGCCCTCCAGGGCGCCTTCCACGGCCGGACCATGGGCGCCCTCGCGCTCACCGGCCAGCCCGCCAAGCAGGCGCCGTTCCGCCCGCTGCCCGGTGACGTCACCCACGTCCCGTTCGGCGACGTCGAGGCGCTGCGCGCGGCCGTCACCACCGACACCGCCGCCGTCTTCCTGGAGCCGATCCAGGGCGAGAACGGCGCGATCCCGCTGCCCGACGGCTACCTGAGGGCCGCCCGCGAGATCACCCGGGCCACAGGCACCCTGCTGGTCCTGGACGAGATCCAGACCGGCATCGGCCGGACCGGGTACTGGTACGCCCACCAGGCCTGCGAGGGCGTCGAGCCGGACGTGGTCACCCTGGCCAAGGCGCTCGGCGGCGGTCTGCCGATGGGCGCGGTGCTGGCCTTCGGCCCGGCCGCCGAGCTGCTCACCCCGGGCCAGCACGGCACCACCTTCGGCGGCAACCCGGTGGCCGCCGCGGCCGGGCTCGCGGTGCTGGACACCATCGAGTCCGAGGGCCTGCTGGAGCACGTCCGCAAGATCGGCGACCGGCTGCGGCACGGCGTCGAGGCGCTCGGCGACCCGCTGGTCTCGCACGTGCGCGGGGCCGGACTGCTGCTCGGCATCGTGCTGACCCGGCCGCTGTCGGCCCAGGTCCAGGCGGTCGCCCAGCAGGCGGGCTTCCTCGTCAACGCGGCCGTTCCGGACGCCGTACGGCTGGCGCCGCCGCTGGTGCTGAGCGAGCAGGAGGCGGACGCCTTCCTCGCGGCCCTGCCGGAGATCCTCCGAACGGTGCGCGAGAGCGCCCCGGCCGATGCGAGTTGACCATCGTCCGGGAGAATAATCACATGACCGATTCCCGCTCCGGCTCCGCCGCCGGCCCGACGTCGCAGGTCCCGCAGACCCGCACCGCGCGCCACCGGCGGATCGTGGACCTGCTCACCCGCCAGCCCGTGCGTTCGCAGAGCCAGCTCGCCAAGCTGCTCGCCGACGACGGACTCGTGGTCACCCAGGCCACCCTCTCCCGGGACCTGGACGAGCTGGGCGCGGTCAAGATCCGCAACCGGGACGGCGCGCTGATCTACGCCGTCCCCGCCGAGGGCGGCGACCGCACCCCGCGCGCACCGATGGGGGAGTCGGCCAGCGAGGGCCGGATGGCCCGGCTGGCGGGCGAGCTGATGGTCTCCGCGACGGCCTCCGGCAACCTGGTCGTGCTGCGCACCCCGCCGGGCGCCGCGCAGTTCCTCGCCTCGGCGATCGACCAGGCCGAGGTCTTCGAGATCATCGGCACCATCGCGGGCGACGACACCGTGCTGCTGATCAGCCGGGACCCGGCGGGCGGCCAGGCGCTGGCCGACCACCTCATGCAACTCGCCCAGGCCAAGGCGCAGTAGGGCCGCGGCACCCACAGCCCCGGCAACCACAGCCCCGGTCGAAGGATCCCCTTCGACCGGGGTTTTGTGTTCCATACGGAGTGATGCATACTTATGCCACCCACCGCACATGTGTGAAGGAGCCACCGCGATGACCGCCCAGCAGTCCTCCGACGTCCGCCTCTGGGGCGCGCGCTTCGCCGACGGCCCGTCCGAGGCGCTGGCCAGGCTCTCCGCCTCGGTCCACTTCGACTGGCGGCTCGCCCCCTACGACATCGCCGGCTCCAAGGCCCACGCCCGGGTGCTGCACAAGGCGGGCCTGCTCTCCGACGAGGAGCTGGCCGGCATGCTGGCCGGACTCGACCGACTGCTCGCCGACGTCGAGGCAGGGACCTTCGTCGGCACCGTCGCCGACGAGGACGTCCACACCGCCCTGGAGCGGGGCCTGCTGGAGCGCCTCGGCCCCGACCTCGGCGGCAAGCTGCGGGCCGGGCGCTCGCGCAACGACCAGATCGCCACCCTGTTCCGGATGTACCTGCGCGACCACGCCAGGACCATCGGCGGCCTGCTGCTCGACCTCCAGGGCGCCCTGGTCGGCCTGGCCGAGGCGCACCCGGACACCGCGATGCCCGGCCGCACCCACCTCCAGCACGCCCAGCCGGTGCTCTTCGCCCACCACGTCCTCGCGCACGTGCAGGCCCTCGGCCGGGACGCCGAGCGGCTGCGCCAGTGGGACGCCCGCACCGCCGTCTCCCCGTACGGTTCCGGCGCGCTGGCCGGCTCCTCGCTCGGCCTCGACCCGCAGGCCGTCGCCGCCGACCTCGGCTTCGAGGGCGGCTCGGTCGGCAACTCCATCGACGGCACCGCCTCGCGCGACTTCGTCGCCGAGTTCGCCTTCGTCACCGCGATGATCGGGATCAACCTCTCCCGGATCGCGGAGGAGGTGATCATCTGGAACACCAAGGAGTTCGGCTTCATCACCCTGCACGACGCCTTCTCCACCGGCTCCTCGATCATGCCGCAGAAGAAGAACCCGGACATCGCCGAGCTCGCCCGCGGCAAGTCCGGCCGCCTGATCGGCAACCTCACCGGCCTGCTCGCCACCCTCAAGGCGCTTCCGCTCGCCTACAACCGGGACCTCCAGGAGGACAAGGAGCCGGTCTTCGACTCCTGCGACACCCTGGAGGTGCTGCTGCCCGCGTTCACCGGGATGATGGCCACCCTCACCGTGCACCGGGAGCGGCTGGAGGAGCTGGCCCCGGCCGGTTTCTCGCTCGCCACCGACATCGCCGAGTGGCTGGTCAAGCAGGGCGTGCCGTTCCGGGTCGCGCACGAGGTGGCCGGAGCCTGCGTCAAGGCCTGCGAGGCGCAGGGCATCGAACTGTCCGACCTGACCGACGAGCAGTTCGCCTCGATCTCCGAGCACCTGACCCCCGAGGTCCGCACGGTGCTCAGCGTGCACGGCGCCATCGCCGCCCGCGACGGGCGCGGCGGCACCGCCCCCTCGGCCGTCGCGGTCCAGCTCGCCGAGGTGAAGGCGGACCTGGCGCGGCAGCAGGAGTGGGCCCAGGGCTGATCCCCGCCCCGGGATCGACCCCTGGAGCAGCGCGCGAGGGGCGCGGCGGTCCGACCGTCGCGCCCCTCCCGCGTGCGCGCCCCGGTCCGGGCGTAACCGGCCCCGCCCGGGCCCGTCATGCACGGTGTGTGCACACCCCTTTCTCCCGTCCCCTCCGCCGAGGACGTCTACCTCGCCGAGCAGCGCCGCCGCGTGGTCCGCGAGACCGTCGCCGCCCTGCCCGGCCGCTGCCCGGAGCTGATCGCCGCCCTCGCCGAGGATCCGCCGCCCACCTACCGGGAGCTCTCCGAGCGCCTCGGCATGCCGCGCGGCTCGATCGGCCCCACCCGGTCCCGCTGCCTGGCCTGCCTGCGCCTCCTGCTGCACGCCGAGCGCTACCCCTGATCGGCGGCCCGCCTCACCCGGGTGCCCCACACCCGCTCCCGCCGCTCACCGCCCGTCACCGGTCGCTCGCTCCACCCCCCAGCGCGGCGTGACCCTGGCCACGTCTGCCCCGCCGAAGGTTGAGGGAACCTGACACCCGGGTAGCACGCTGGCGAACGTCACTCTTGACGGTGGCGCATACGCTCGGATACTGAGCGTGAGCGCGCCACCCTCTGCGCGCCGGGCACGACGACTGGGGAGGCCCCTCCACATGGGCATGAGCGTGATCATCTCGGCCGCTGCGGCCGAGGACGCGGAGCAGATCCTCAAGCTCCAGTACCTGGGCTACCAGCCCGAGGCGGAGCTGTACGGCGACTGGGCGATCGAGCCCCTGACCCAGAGCCTGGAGAGTCTGCGAGCCGAACTGACCGAGCAGCACGTCCTGGTCGCCCGGCTGGGCGACGAGGTGGTGGGCGCCGTCCGCGGCCACGTCGACGCCGAGGGCATCGGCCGGATAGGGCGTCTGGTGGTCCACCCCCGGATGCAGCGGCACGGCCTGGGCGGCCGGCTGCTGGACGCGCTGGAGCGCCGGATGGCCGAGGCGCCCCACCCGGTGACGGCCTACCGGCTGTTCACCGGGCACCGGAGCCTCGGCAACCTGCGGCTCTACGCCCGCCAGGGCTACCGGCAGACCGCCGTCGAGCAGGTGACCAGCCGGCTGAGCTTCGTGCACCTGGAGAAGTCCGCCGCGACCTCGCTGGCCGAGACCTCGCTGGCCGCGACCGCCTGAGCTCCGCCCGCCCCCGGCAACCTCGACGCCGCCACCATCCGGACGCCCCGGTGGCGGCGTCGAGTCGTATCCCCCCAGCTCCGCGCGGGTCGTGTCCGCAATGCGGACAGCCCTGTCGAACAATTGGGCGCTGTACGACTCATCTGTTTTACTGGCTCACATGACTGCGACGACGAACTGGACCCCCACCGGCACGCTGCCGGCAGGTGAGCGTGCCATGTGCCGTCGAATGTGTCACTGCTGAGGGCCATCGCCCCCGGGCACCCCGTCGAGGGTGCCTCCTCCTCGCGCCCCGAAGCGAGAATCCGGCGTCGCTCCCGCCCGTGCGAGCGCGCCCTCCTCCCGGAACCCTCCCCTCCGGCGTGCCCGCCCACCCGCGGCCGTCGATGACTCGTTAGGGCCACGCCGTCGCGCGGCCCGGTCGTTCTACGGCCACGATCAAGGGGTGGCAGGTCCGGATCCCCCTGGCGGGGCGTCGCAGGACACCGCCGACCGCGACCCGGTCGGCCGGTGGACACCGCCGCCCGCCCCCGACCCACGGAAGCACCTGTGATCACCACCACGGACCTGACGAAGGTCTACCGTTCCCGAGGCCGCGAGGTGACCGCCCTCGCCGGCGTCGACCTGCACGTCCGCCCGGGCGAGGTCTACGGAGTCGTCGGCACCAGCGGTGCCGGCAAGTCCACCCTCATCCGCTGCGTGAACATGCTGGAGCGCCCGACCTCCGGCACGGTCACCGTGGACGGGGTCGACCTGACGGCGCTGTCCGGCGGGGAGAACCGGGCCGGCAAGGACCTGCGCGAGGCGCGCCGCCGGATCGGCATGGTCTTCCAGCACTTCAACCTGCTCTCCTCCCGTACGGTGCAGCAGAACGTCGAGCTGCCGCTGGAGATCATCGGCCTGGACCGCACCCAGCGCCGCCGCAAGGCCGCCGAGCTGCTCGACCTGGTCGGCCTCGGTGACAAGGCCCGCAGCTACCCCAACCAGCTCTCCGGCGGCCAGAAGCAGCGGGTGGGCATCGCCCGCGCCCTGGCCGGCGACCCCAAGGTGCTGCTCTCCGACGAGGCCACCTCGGCCCTCGACCCGGAGACCACCCGCTCGATCCTCAAGCTGCTGCGCGACCTCAACCAGCAGCTGGGCCTGACGGTCCTGCTGATCACCCACGAGATGGACGTCATCAAGTCCGTCTGCGACTCCGCCGCCCTGATGCGCGGCGGCCGGGTGGTGGAGTCCGGCGAGCTGACCGACCTGCTGGCGGAGCCCGGCTCCGAGCTGGCCCGCGAGCTGTTCCCGTTGAGCGAGTTCGGCACCGGCCACCCCGGTACGACCGTGCTGGAGATCACCTTCCAGGGCGACGCCCCGGCGCAGCCCTTCGTCTCCCAGCTGGCCCGCACCTACCAGATCGACATCAACATCCTCGGCGCCGCCGTGGAGACGATCGCGGGCCGGATGGTCGGCCGGATGCGCGTCGAGCTGCCCGGCGGCCACCAGGACAACGTGGTGCCGATCGGCTACCTGCGCGAGCAGGGCCTGCAAGTGGCCCTGCTCGATTCGGACGGCAACGGCAGGGCGAACGGAGCGGTGGCATGAGCGGCCTGAGCTGGGACCAGATGCAGGACCTGATGTGGCCGGCCACCCAGGAGACCTTCCAGATGGTCGGTGTCGCGACCCTCTGCACGGTCGTGCTCGGCCTGCCGCTCGGGGTGCTGCTGGTGCTCACCTCCAAGGGCGGGGCGCTGCAGAACCAGCCGGTGAACAAGGTGCTCGGCGCCGTCGTGAACCTGGCCCGTTCGCTGCCGTTCATCATCCTGATGATCGCGCTGATCTCCTTCACCCGGTGGCTGACCGGCAACTCCCTCGGCTGGCAGGCGGCGACCGTGCCGCTGACGGTCGGTGCCATCCCGTTCTTCGCCCGGCTGGTGGAGACCAACGTCCGGGAGGTCGACCGCGGCCTGATCGAGGCGGTGCAGGCGATGGGCGGCAGCACCTGGACGCTGGTGCGCAAGACGCTCGTGCCCGAGGCGCTGCCCGGCATCGTGGCCTCCGTCACCACCACGGTGATCGCCCTGATCGGCTACTCCGCGATGGCCGGCACGGTCGGCGGCGGCGGCCTCGGCGACCTCGCCTACCGCTACGGCTACCTGCGCTTCGAGACCACCTTCATGTGGATCATCGTGGCCGAGATCGCGATCATCGTCACGGTGATCCAGCTGGCCGGCGACTACGCCGTGCGCCGGCTCGGCGACCGGGGCCGCGGCGGCGGACGCACCCGCCTGCTCCGCCCGCGGGCCACCACCCCCGACGAGGACCTCGTCGCCTCCTAGACCTCCTTCGTCCGACCTCCGGACGCGGCTCCCCGCACCACGCAGAAAGGCACTTTTCGTGCGCAACGTTCTGAAGTTCTCCAGTGTCCTCGCCACCGCCGGCCTCGCCCTGTCCCTGGCCGCCTGCGGCAGCTCGGGCTCCTCCTCCTCGGACCCGAACGCGCCGCTCAAGGTCGTGGCCAGCCCGACCCCGCACGCGCAGATCCTCAAGTTCGTCCAGGACAACCTCGCGGCCAAGGCGGGCCTCAAGCTCGACATCAAGGAGGTCACCGACTACGTGACCCCCAACACGGCGGTGCAGGACGGTTCGGCCGACGTCAACTACTTCCAGCACGTCCCGTACCTGGACGACTTCAACAAGAAGAACGGCACGGACATCGTCCCGGTCGAGCCGGTCCACCTGGAGCCGCTCGGCGTCTACTCCAAGAAGGTCAAGTCGATCGGCGACCTGCCGTCCGGCGCCACCATCGGCCTGCCCAACGACGCCACCAACGAGGGCCGCGCGCTCAAGCTGCTCGCCGACAACAAGCTGATCACCCTCAAGGACGGCGCCGGCACCGCCGCCACCCCGGCGGACGTGACGGCCAACCCGAAGAACTTCAAGTGGAAGGAGCTGGAGGCGGCCCAGCTGCCCCGCTCCATCGCCGACCTCGACGCCGCCGTGATCAACGGCAACTACGCGCTCGACTCGGGCCTCAAGCCGGCCACCGACGCGCTGGTGCTGGAGAAGGCCGAGGGCAACCCGTACGCCAACATCATCGCCGTCAAGAAGGGCAAGGAGAACGACCCGCGGGTGAAGAAGCTGGCCGAGCTGCTGCACTCCGACGAGGTGAAGAAGTACATCAACGACACGTTCCAGGGTTCGGTCATCCCGGCCTTCTGAACGACCTGATCGTCGTACGGTCATACCTTGTGACGCCCGACCGGGCCCCCGCCGCACCTCGGCGGGGGCCCGGTCGGGCAGTATGCACCAGGGACACCACGGCAGACCGGGTTCTGACGTACCGTCGTGCGCGCGGCGCACCGCATGGCAACCGGGGCGTGACGGAGGCGTACGGTGTTGTGTTCACGACCCGGCGAGGAGAGACGGCATGGCAGCGAGCTTCCCCGAGACCGCCATCAGCACCGAACGGCTGCTGCTGCGGCCCCTTGCGGAGGACGACGCCCCGGGGCTGGCCACCATGATGGCCGACGACCTCGTACTCGCCTGGACCGATCTCCCGCACCCCTTCACCGAGGAGTACGCGACCGAGCTCGCCCGCACCCTCGCCCCCGCCCACCGCGCCCACGGCCGCGGCATCGTCTTCGCCGTCACCGAGCACCTCACCCAGCGCCTGGTCGGCCTGGTCGAACTGCGCAACACCGACTGGCGGCTGCGCAGCACCGAGATCTCCTACGTCACCGCCGCCTGGGCCCGCGGCGAGGGCTACGCCCCGGAGGCCGTCCTCGGCGTCGCCCAGTGGCTGTTCGAGGACCGCGACTTCCTGCGCCTGGAACTGCGCACCGCCGCCGGGAACACCGCCGCCCAGCAGGTCGCCCAGAAGATCGGCGGTATCAGCGAGGGCGTGCTGCGCAGTGCCTGGATAGTCCGCGGCGAGTCCGGGGAACTCGTCGCGGAGACCCGCAGCGACCTGATCCTGTGGAGCCTCCTCCCGGAGGACCTGGAGTCGCCCGAACTGCACCGCGACGGCTGGCACGGCGACCACCGCTACGTGCTCCGCGACTGATCCGCCACGCCCTTCCCCGCTGGTCACCCCCGCGGCGCGGACATGTGTGCGAGTTGTCGACCTCAGGGGGACGGTACCCGGTAGCCTCTCCACCGGCGCCGCACAGCCGGCGCGAAGAGCCGCGCGAGGAGTCGCGCAACGAGCCGAGGGAGAACGGCCGCAGATGGCTGACCGGATCACGGTCATCGGGTGGGACGGCACGCCACTGACCGAGGCCGCCGGCGCGGCCCTCGCCGCGGCGACCCTGGTCGCCGGAGCCTCCTACCAACTGGACGCCCTCCCGGTGCCGGAGGACGCCGAGCGGATCGCCCTCGGCAACATCCAGCAGGCCGCCCGCACGATCGCCGAGCACCGCGGCGCCGCCGTCGTGGTCGCCGAGGGCGACCCGGGCTTCTTCGGCGTGGTGCGCACCCTGCGCCGCCCCGAGTTCGGCCTCGAACTCGAAGTCCTGCCCGCCGTCTCCTCCGTCGCCACCGCCTTCGCCCGGGCCGGGATGCCCTGGGAGGACGCCCAGGTGGTCAGCGCCCACGGCGGCCGGCTGCGCCGCGCGGCCAACATCTGCCGCGCCCACCCCAAGGTCGCCGTGCTCACCGCCCCGGGCGCCGGTCCGGGCGAACTCGCCCTGATGCTGCGCGGGGTGCACCGGACCTTCGTGGTCTGCGAGGCCCTCGGCACCCCGGAGGAGGACGTCACCGTCCTCACCTCCGACCGGATCGCCGACCACGTCTGGCGCGACCCCAACGTGGTGCTGGTGATCGGCGGCGGCGCCCAGGCCGGCGCGGTCGGCGAGGCGGCCGGCTGGCTGGCGGGGCGCCCGCTGGGCTACCCCGGCGCGGAACGCGGCTGGGCGCTCCCCGGCGACGCCTACGCGGGCGCCGGGCGCACGGAGGGCGAGCCGGGCGCGTCGGAGGCACTGCCCGCGCACGTGCGCGCCCTGGTGCTGGCCCGTCTGGGTGCACGTCCCGGCGACCTGGTCTGGTCGGTCGGCGCGGGCAGCGGCGCCCTCGCGGTGGAGGCGGCCCGGTTCGGCGCCGCCGTCGTCGCGGTCGAGGCCTCCCGCTCGGCCTGCGCCCGGCTCACCGTCAACGCCCGCCGCTACGGGGTCGAGGTGGAGACGGTGTACGGGCAGGGGCCCGAGGTGCTGGGCGGACTCCCGGAGCCCGACGCGGCGGTGGTGGAGTCCGGCGACCTGGACGTGGTGCGCGCGGTGCTGGCCCGCAGGCCGGAGCGCTTCGTGGCGCTGGCCCGGACCTTCGCCGAGGCCGAGGAGGTCCACCGGGCCATCGTCGGGGCCGGCTACCGCGCGGACGGCGCGCTGCTGCAGTCGACCCCGCTGCGGGCCGGCGAGGAGGGCGGCGCACTGGCGCTCGGGGCGGGCGCGGGCGGCGCACTGCTGCTCTGGGGTGAGCAGATCGTGTGAAGGCCTCGGGTGCGGGCCGGGGCCGCCGGACCCACCGCGCGGTGATCCAGGTCGCATCCGGACACTGATTCGAGAGGTCACCGCGCCGGGCCGGTAGTGTGGCGTCCCAGGCGGTTCCATCCGCCGACGACCCACCCGATTCGGTCGGTTTGTCACCTTTTTGACGTGGTGCAATCCGGTTCCGCTCGAAGTGTGGGCAATTCGACGGGCCGCGTGCCGGACCTGGAGAATGCCGTAGGGTCCGGTGCGGTCGTGCCGGTTGCTCCGGGTTGTCGTTGACTCAGATGGTGCACCGCCTTCACCGGCGGTGCCCGGGCCGGGGTGCCGCAGCGCGCCGGAAGGACTTGGGCCGCAGCGCCACGGCGCGGCGGCCACGTGTGGTTGAGGGGCGGGTCGGTGCAGGCCCGGCCCGTGCGGATGGGCGCTGCGGTCGGTGGATCGCGTCGCCAAGGGGCGCGGCAGCGGCCTGGAAGGAGCTTTGACAATGACCGATGGCGGCCACGTCCCGGGCGAGGGACTGCCGGAGCACCTGCACGCCGGGCCCGACCCGCTCGGCGGACCGGAGGGCGTCGCGGGCGTTGCACCTCTGCAGGGCGTCGCGACCGACGGCGGCGTGATCCCCAACCCGGCGGCGCCGCTCGGCGTCCTGTCGGGCGCGGTGCCCCCCGGCGCGGGCGTGATCCCGCCGCAGGGCCAGCCGAACTTCACCGCCCCCGGCGTGCCGGCCCCGGCCGCCCCGGGCGACGGCTGGGCCGTCGACCAGGGCGCCCAGCGCCCGGCCTTCCACTTCGTCGACCAGCCGGACGGGCTGGACGACGAGGACGACGTCCTGCTGATGCCCGGCCCGCAGGGCTCCTGGGGCGCCGAGCAGGCCCCGTTCGCGCAGCCGGACGGCACCCCGGTCGAGCCCTCCTGGCCGCCGGTCGACCCGCCGGTGCTCGGCGGCGAGCAGTTCCAGCAGCCGCCGGCGCAGGGCGCCCAGGCGCAGCCGTACCCGCAGCAGCCGATGACGCAGGCTCAGCAGCCGCGGCGTCCGCTGCACGCCGGCCCGCCGATCCCGGACCCCTCGCTGATGACCGGCCAGGTGCCGGTCCGTTCGCTGGCCGACCGCGGCCCGTCGCAGGGCGGCACGCCCGCGCACGGCATCCCGGTCGTCGGCCGGCCGCCGATGGGCGAGCCCGTCGTGCAGGCTCCCGGCGTCGTGCCGCAGGCCGCCCCGGTGGCGCCCGCCGCGCCGGTGCCGCCGACTCCCTCCACGGTCGAGGGCGGGCCGGAGGTTCACCAGGTCGCCCAGGCCCAGGGCTACCAGCAGGTGCCGCTGGCCTCGCCGCCGGTCGAGGGCCTGATGGCGGTCGAGGCGATCGGTGCGATCGAGGTGATCGAGGTCGTCGGGACCCCGGACGCCGTCCTGGCCGCGCCGCCCGCCGAGGGCGTTCCGGTCCAGCCGGCCGCCGAGGGCGTTCCGGTCCAGCCGGCCGCCGAGGGCGTTCCGGTCCAGCCGGCCGCCGAGGCCGTCCAGCCGGACCCGGCCGTCGTGGTCGAGCCGGTCGCGGCCGAGACCGTCGCTCAGCCGGCCGCCGAGGCGGTCGCGGTGGAGAGCCCCGCGGTCGAGACGGTGCTCGTCGAGGCCCCGGCCGTGGAGATCCCCGTCGTGGAGACCGTCGCCGTGGAGACCGCCGCGGTCGAGGGTGCCGCCGTCGAGGTCGTGGCCGTCGAAGGTGCCGGCGAGTCCGCCGCGCCCGTCGAGCCGGCCGAGGTCCCCGCCCCGGCCGGTCAGCCGCGCCGGATCTCCGCCTTCCTCGCCGCGCCGACCCCGCACGGCCTGCCCAAGGTCGAGGCGGCCCAGCAGGCCCCGGCGGCCGTCGCGGCGGTCCAGGAGCAGACCGTCCCCATAGCGGTCGCCGACGCGCCGCAGGCCGCCGAACAGGCCCCTGCCGTCGAGCAGGCCCCGGTTGCCGAGCAGGCCCCTGCCGTCGAGGCGGTCCAGGAGGCCGGACAGCCCGCCGAGGCCGCGCAGGCGGTCGTCGCGGAGCCGGTGGCCGAAACCGCCGCCGGTACGGGGGAGATGCCCTCCGGTCAGGTCGTCGCCGAGGCCGCCGAGCAGGACCCCGCCGCCGAGCCGGTCCAGGCCGAGGCCGTCGTTGTCGAGCCCGTCGCTGTCGAGGCCGTCGGTGCCGAGGCCGTCGTTGTCGAGTCGACCGCCGAGCACTCGGAGCAGGCCGAGCAGCCGCAGCCGGAGGCCGTCCCGGCCGAGCCGGCCGCGGAGACCCCGGCCGAGCCGGTCCCCGGGCAGCCGGAGCAGGCCGATCAGCCGACTGCCGAGCAGGCCGCCGCCGCGCGGCCCGTCGAGGCCGTCGCGCCCGAGGCCGCGCAGCAGCCCGTTCCCGAGCAGGTCACCGAGGCCGTCGAGACCGTCGAGACCGCTGAGACCGTCGAGGTCGTCGAGGTCGTCGAGCAGCCCGCCGAGGCCCCGGCCGCCGAGCAGCCGCAGCCGGAGCAGGCCGAGCAGCCCGTCGCCGCCGGACCGGAGGCCGTCCAGGAGGAGGCCCCCGCCGCCGAGCAGCCGCAGCCGGAGGCCCCGGCCGCCACCGAGCAGCCGCAGGCCGACCAGCCGTCGGCCGAGCAGCCCGCCGACCAGCCGCAGGCCGACCAGCAGCCCGAGGCCGCCGTCGAGCCGACCGACGCCCCGGCCGCCGAGGACGAGCAGCCCGCCGAACCCGCCGAGCCCCGCGGCCCCGCCGCCCCCGGCTACGACGACGCCGGCCGCGACGCCGTCCACCAGGTGATCCGCGAGCGCCGCGACATCCGCAACGGCTTCCGCCCCGACCCGATCCCGCACGAGGTGCTGATCCGCGTCCTGGAGGCGGCCCACACCGCCCCCAGCGTCGGCTACTCCCAGCCCTGGGACTTCGTGGTCATCCGCTCGGCGAAGACCCGCCGGAAGATGCACGCCCTGGCCGAGCGCCAGCGCGAGGCGTACGCGGACTCGCTGCCGAAGGGCCGGGCCAAGCAGTTCCGGGAGATCAAGATCGAGGCGATCCTCGACACCCCGGTGAACATCGTGGTCACCGCCGACCGCACCCGCGGCGGCCGGCACACCCTGGGCCGGCACACCCAGCCGCAGATGGCCCCGTACTCGGCCGCGCTGGCCGTCGAGAACCTCTGGCTGGCCGCCCGTGCCGAGGGCCTGGGCGTCGGCTGGGTGAGCTTCTTCGACGACGAGGAGCTGGTCCGCGAGCTCGGCCTGCCCGAGCACCTGGAGGTCGTCGCCTACCTGTGCGTCGGCTTCGTCGACGAGTTCCCGGACGAGCCGGAGCTGGAGCAGCAGGGCTGGGCCAAGAAGCGCCCGCTCGCCTGGGTGGTGCACGAGGAGCAGTACGGCAACCGCGCGCTGCCCGGCGAGGAGCCGCAGAACCTGCTCGCCGACACCCTGCGCGGAATCCGCCCGCTGGACGCCAAGGCGCTCGGCGAGGCCTGGGACCGCCAGAAGCGGATGACCAAGCCGGCCGGCTCGCTCGGCATGCTGGAGATCATCTCCGCCCAGCTGTCCGGCCTCTCCCGCAAGTGCCCGCCGCCGATCCCGGAGCCCGCCTGCGTGGCGATCTTCGCGGGTGACCACGGCGTGCACGCCCAGGGCGTCACCCCGTGGCCGCAGGAGGTGACCGCCCAGATGGTCGGCAACTTCCTGGCCGGGGGAGCGGTGATCAACTCCTTCGCCAAGCAGATCGGCACCGAGGTCTGCGTCGTGGACGTCGGCGTCGCCGCCGAGCTGCCGCAGGCCGTCCAGCAGGGCCGGGCCACCGGCCTGCTGCCGCGCAAGGTCAAGCCCGGCACCGACGACATGACCCAGGGCCCGGCGATGACCCGCGAGGAGGCCCTCCAGGCCATCGAGGTCGGCATCGAGACCGCCCGCGACCTGGTCGCGGCGGGCAACAAGGCGCTGGTCACCGGCGACATGGGCATCGCCAACACCACCGCCTCGGCCGCCCTGATCTCGGTGTTCACCGGCCTCGACCCGGCCGAGGTCACCGGCCGCGGCACCGGCATCGACGACGAGACCCACGCCCGCAAGGTCGAGGTCATCCGCGCCGCGCTGGCCCTCCACCAGCCCGACCCGAACGACCCGATCGGCGTCCTCTCCGCCGTCGGCGGCCTGGAGCACGCGGCCATCGCCGGCTTCCTGCTGGGCGCCGCCTCGCTGCGCACCCCGGTGGTGCTGGACGGCGTGATCGCCGGTTCGGCCGCGCTGGTCGCCAAGGCGATCGCCCCCGAGGTGCTGGCCGCCTGCATCGCCGGCCACCGCTCCGCCGAGCCCGGCCACCAGGCCGCGCTGGCGAAGCTCGGCCTGCGGCCGCTGATCGACCTGGACCTGCGGCTCGGCGAGGGTACCGGTGCCCTGCTGGCGCTGCCGCTGGTGCAGAGTGCGGCCCGCGCGATGCACGATGTAGCCACCTTCGACTCCGCCGGGGTCACCGAGAAGGCCTGACGCACCACCTCACCGCTCCGCGGACCGGCCCGAGGGCGCGCCGGCCCGCGGAGCGGCGTATCTCCGTACTTCCCCACACCCTCATCCCGATCAGGAGCACCGCCGATGAGCGCGCCCACCCCGCACCCCAGCACCGAGGGCCTGACCCCCTACCCGGTGGGCCTGCTGCTGGCCGGCCGTCGCGTCGTCGTGGTCGGCGGCGGACAGGTCGCGCAGCGGCGGTTGCCCGCTCTGATCGCCTCCGGCGCCGACCTGCACCTGATATCTCCCGCCACCACCCCGGCCGTCCAGGCCATGGCCGACGCGGGCGAGCTGACCTGGCACGCCCGCCCGTACGCGGACGGCGACCTGGCCGGGGCCTGGTACGCCCTGGTGGCCACCGACGACCCGGCGGTCAACACGGCGGTCAGCGCCGAGGCCGAGCGCGAGCGGGTGTTCTGCTCCCGCAGCGACGACGCCTCCGCCGCCTCCGCCTGGACCCCGGCCAGCGGCCGTGACGGCGGCGCCACCGTCGCGGTGCTCACCGGCGACCCGCGCCACTCCGCCGCCCTGCGCGACGCCGTCGTCGGCGGCCTGCGGGACGGCTCGCTGGCCGCCCGCTCGTACCGCACCCGCGGCGCCGGCGTCGCCCTGGTCGGCGGCGGCCCGGGCGACCCGGACCTGATCACCGTGCGTGGCCGCCGGCTGCTCGCCGACGCGGACGTGGTGGTCGCCGACCGCCTCGCCCCGCGCGAGCTGCTCGCGGAGCTTCCCGAGCACGTCGAGGTGATCGACGCCGCCAAGATCCCCTACGGGCGCCAGATGACCCAGGAGGCGATCAACCAGGCGCTGATCGACCACGCCAAGGCCGGGAAGTTCGTGGTCCGGCTCAAGGGCGGCGACCCGTACGTCTTCGGCCGCGGCGGCGAGGAGCTGCTGGCCTGTGCCGAGGCGGGCATCCCGGTCACCGTGGTGCCCGGGATCTCCAGCTCGATCAGCGTCCCGGAGTCGGCCGGCATCCCGGTCACCCACCGCGGCCTGACCCAGGAGTTCACCGTGGTCTCCGGCCACGTCGGCCCGGACGACCCGCGCTCGGTCACCAACTGGACGGCCGTCGCGGGGATGAGCGGCACCCTGGTGCTGCTGATGGCCGTGGACAAGATCGGCGCCATCGCCGCCAAGCTGGTCGAGCACGGCCGCCCGGCCGACACCCCGGTCGCGATCGTCCAGGAGGGCACCACCGCCGCCCAGCGCCGGGTGGACGCCACCCTGGCCACGGTCGCCGCCGTGGTCGAGGCCGAGGGCGTCAAGCCCCCGGCGGTCATCGTGGTCGGCGACGTGGTCAACGTCCTGGCCGCCGCCTTCCAGCGGTAGCAGGCCCACGGAGTGGGAAGTCGGCCCGTCCGACTTCCTACTCCAACGGCTGCTCCGTCCAGATGACCTTCCCGGTCGCCGTGTAGCGCGTCCCCCAGCGGTCCGCGAACTGCGCGACCAGGAACAGCCCGCGCCCGCCCTCGTCCTCGGTCGCCGCGTACCGCAGGTGCGGCGAGGTGCTGCTGCCGTCCGACACCTCGCAGATCAGCGAGCGGTCGCGGAGCAGCCGCACCCGGATCGGCCCGGAGCCGTACCGGATCGCGTTGGTCACCAGCTCGCTCAGGATCAGCTCGGTGACGAACGCCGCCTCGTCCAGCCCCCAGTCGGCCAGCCGCCGGGCCACCTGCGCCCGGACGGCACCCACCGCCGCCGGGTCGGCCGGCACCTCCCACTGCGCGACCCGGTCCGGCGCCAGCACCCTGGTCTCCGCCACCAGCAGCGCGATGTCGTCCTGCGGGTGCGCCGGCAGCATCGCCCCGAGCACGTCCGCACAGGTCTGCTCGGGCGTCCTCGGCGGCCCGCTCAGCGTCGTCCGCAGCAGCTCCAGGCCCTCGTCGATGTCCCGCTCGCGGTCCTCCACCAGCCCGTCCGTGTACAGCACCAGCCGACTGCCCTCGGCCAGCTCCAGTTCGACGGTCTCGAACGGCAGCACCGCCAGCCCCAGCGGCGGCCCGGTCGGCAGCTCCGGGTACGTCACCCGGCCCTGGGGGTCCACCACGGCCGGCGGCGGGTGCCCGGCCCCGGCCAGCGTGCAGCGCCGCGACACCGGGTCGTAGATCGCGTACAGGCAGGTCGCCCCGGTCAGCCCGGCGCTCCCGGCGCCGCCCGCCTCCTCCTGGTCGATCCGGTTCACCAGTTCGTCCAGATGGCCCAGCAGCTCGTCCGGCGGCAGGTCCAGCGTCGAGAAGTTGTGGATCGCCGTGCGCAGCCGCCCCATCGTCGCCGCCGCGTGCAGCCCGTGCCCGACCACGTCGCCGACCACCAGGGCCACCCGGGCGCCCGGCAGCGGGATCACGTCGAACCAGTCCCCGCCCACCCCGGCCTGGGCCGGCAGGTAGCGGTGCGCCACCTCCAGCGCGCTCTGCTCGGGCAGGCTCCGCGGCAGCAGGCTGTGCTGGAGGGTCACCGCCATCTCGTGCTCCCGGGTGTAGCGACGGGCGTTGTCGATGCACACCGCCGCGTGCGCCACCAGCTCCTCGGCCAGCGTCAGGTCCTCCGGCTCGAACGGCTCGGCCCGGTCCGCCCGCCAGAACCGGACCACCCCCAGCAGCACCCCGCGCGCCCGCAGCGGCACCCGCACCAGCGAGTGCACCCCGTACGCCAGCACCCGCGCCGAGCGCTCCGGGTCCTGCTCCCGCCAGCCCCGCGCCTCGGCCAGCCGCGGCTCCAGCCCGGGCGCGCCGCTGTGCAGCGCCCCGGCCAGCGGGGTGGCCGGCACCACCTCCAGGACCGTCCCCACCGGGTGGAACGGCGCGTCGTCCCTGATCCCGGCGAGCGCGGTGCGGCGCATCCGGCCCAGCGCGCCGACCGGCGGGGGTTCCTCGCCCGCCAGGACCTGCTCGGCCAGGTCCACCGTGACGAAGTCCGCGAACCGCGGCACCGCGACCTGCGCGAGCTCCTCCGCCGTCCGGGTCACGTCCAGCGAACTGCCCACCGTCAGCCCGGCGTCGTACAGCAGCCGCAACCGCCGCTGCGCGCCCTCGGCCCGGCCGGTCAGCGCCATCAGCTCGGTGGAGTCGCGCAGCGTGGCGACGCAGCCGGGCGGGCCGCCGTCCCGGTCGGTCAGCCGTACGTTCACGGCGAGCAGCCGCTCCCCGGCCAGCACCACCTCGTCGCTCACCGGCCGGTCGGCGGTCAGCAGTTCCAGCGGCGCGGGCTCCAGGCCCAGCTCGGTCACCGGGCGGCCCTCGGCGTCCGGCGGCAGGTCCAGCAGCCGGCGCGCCTCGTCGTTGCAGAGCAGCAGCCGCCCGTCCCCGCCGACGATCATCACGCCCTCGCGCACCGCGTGCAGCACCGCCGCGTGGTGCTCGTACATCCGGGTCATCTCGACCGGGCCCAGCCCGTGCGTCTGCCGCCGCAGCCGCCGGCTGATCAGCGCCGTCCCCAGCGTGGCCAGCCCTATCGCGCCCGCCGCCGCGCCCAGCACCAGCGGCAGCTGGCGCTCGCTCGCGGTGGACACGTTGCTCAGGGTGACCCCCGCCGAGACCAGCCCGACCACCGAACCGTCCGGCGCGTACACCGGGACGACCGCCTGCACCAGCGGGCCCAGGGTGCCGGTGAGGTGCTGGGTCACCACCTGGCCGTGCAGCGCCGGCTCGTACGTGCCGATGAACTTCTGGCCGATCCGGGCCGGATTGGGGTGGGTGTAGCGGATGCCCTGGTTGTTCAGCACCACGATGAAGTCCACACCCGAGGAGATCCGCGCGGACTGCGCCTTCGGCTGGAGGATCGCGGTCGGATCGGGGGAGCGCAGCGCGTCCACCATGCCCGGCGAGTTGGCGAAGGCCTGGGCGACCGCCACCGACCGGTTGCTCGCCTCGTGGTCGGCGTCGTTGTGCGACTGCACCACCAGCGCCACCGCGGCCCCCGCGACCAGCAGCAGCACGATCAGGATCTGCAGCGCGAACACCTGTCCGGCCACCGACCAGTGCCGGTCCGGTCTCGACCGCTTCGCGCGTGGCAGCTCTAGCCGACCGTGTGGGCGCCCACCGGGGGAGCCGGCGTCGCCGGTGGCACCAGAGGCCGACGGAGCCCAGGATCGGCCCGGATTTCGGGCCATACCGTCATATTTGCACTCCGAGTAGCCCGGGACCACCCCGTCACCTCCGCCGTTTGGCCTTCCCCGTCCCGGCTTGGCAAGATCACAGGGTGTCCGAACCCAGCACCATCACCGACCCGGCCGACCCGCGCCTCGCCGACTACACCGGTCTGACCGACGTCGAACTGCGCCGCCGCCGCGAACCCGTCGAGGGCCTGTTCATCGCCGAGGGGGAGAAGGTCATCCGCCGCGCCCTCGCGGCCGGCTACCGGATGCGGTCGATGCTGCTCACCGCCAAGTGGCTCGACGTGATGACCGACGTCATCGCCGAGGCCGACGCCCCGGTCCACGTCGTCGAACCCGGCCTGGCCGAAGCCGTCACCGGCTACCACGTCCACCGCGGCGCCCTCGCCTCGATGGAGCGCAAGCCCCTCCCGGACGCCGCCGACCTGCTCACCGGGGCCCGCCGGGTCGCCGTGCTCGAAGGCCTGGTCGACCACACCAACCTCGGCGCCATCTTCCGCAGCGCCGCCGCCCTCGGCATGGACGCCGTCCTGCTCTCACCCGACTGCGCCGACCCGCTGTACCGCCGCGCGGTCAAGGTCTCCATGGGCGCCGTCTTCGCGGTTCCGTACGCCCGCCTCGACCCCTGGCCCGCCGCCCTCGACACCGTCCGCGACGCCGGCTTCACCCTCCTCGCCCTCACCCCCGCCGACACCGCCGTCGACCTCGCCACCCTCGCCCCCCACACCCTCCCCAGGACCGCCCTCCTCCTCGGCGCCGAAGGCGACGGCCTCACCCCCCGCGCCATCGCCGCCGCCCACCACCCGGTCCGCATCCCCATGGCCCACGGCATCGACTCCCTCAACGTCGGCGCCGCCGCCGCCGTAGCCTTCTACGCCGTCACCACCCCCTGACCCCCAGAGGTCGCCCCGCCACAGGCCGCTCACCCGGCGAACCTGGTGCCACCCTTGGCCGGCACCAGAAGTCGGCCGGTTCGACTTCTGCTGCGCCCCCGGAAGCTCTTGCACCTGCTCAAGGCCCGTTACCTGCGCCGAAAGTCGGCAGCCCCGACCCCCGCCGCTCGCCCGGCGGGCCGGCACCAGAAGTCGGCGAGCCCGACTTCTGATGCCCGCCGCCTGTACCGCGCCGGCTACCTCACCACTGCGGCCCTGCTCAACCTCTCGCGCCCGCCCGCCGCCAACGCCTCGGGCTGCCCACCAACCCCCGCCGGGCCCCAGAAGTCGGCCAGCCCGACTTCCTGTGCGGTCTTTTCCAGGCCCGATGTCGCCGCTGCTGTGCCGGAAGCCGCTCCGCTCGCCGCAGGACCACCCGGTCAGCCGCGCACCCTGAGCCCGCAGCCCCGCCGCCGCACCAGAAGTCGGCCGGGCCGACCTTCTGTGCTCGACTCCGACGAGCCGCCGCCGGGGCTGTGCCGTCCACCTCACGCCCTTGGCACAGGGCGAGGCACCAGAAGTCGGCCAACTCGACTTCCTGTGCCAGCTCGCCCGCTCAGCCCGTCGGGGCGGTGGGTGGGGCCGGGGCGGCGGCGGGGGGAGGGGCGGTGAGGCCGGTGCCGCCGGAGGCGCCGGCGCCGGGCCAGGACTCGTCGAGGGTGCCGTCGGCCCGCGCGGTGTAGCGGGTGGAGATGATCGCGCCGGTGGCGGCCACGCGTTCCTCGCGGACGACGGCACTGCCGTCCAGGCGCCAGGCGGCGGTGGCCTGCGGGTCGGCGGTGGAGGTCCGGGAGGTGGTGGCCACGGGCGAGTCCCCGGCGAAGGTGTAGAGCTGGACGAGGTCGACCGGAGCCGATCCCTCCACCCGCCGCAGCACCACGACCGCGGCCGGCTGCCCCTTGTACCGGGCGGGCAGGACGGCGCTCAGCGCGATCTGCGGCCCGCCGCCGACCGAGCGCCCGTCCTTCAAGGTGACGGCCGGCCCGCCCGCCGCGTCGGGGTAGCTGCGGTTGGGCCAGTCCACCACGGGCCCGGGCCCCTGCGCGGGCGCCAACGCACTGTCCGCGGTGCCGCGCGCGGCGGCCGGGAGCGGGGTCGGGAGCGGGGTCGCCGAGGCCTGCGGCGCGACGTCCACGGAAGTCCCGGGCACGGCCAGTTCGCCGCCACCGCCACCACCGCCACCGCCGCCGCCCGTACCCGCCGTCGCGCTCTGCCCGACCGCCGGTCGCGCCCCCTGGTTGCTCCGGTTCTCGCAGCCCTGGGCCGCCGCGATGGCCAGCGCGACGCCGATCGTCACGGTGACGAAGACGACCAGCCGCTGCCGCAGCAGCCGCTGCCGTGCCGTGCCGGGCCGTCCGCCGGGTGCGGGGGTGTGCTGCCGGTCCCGGGGGCGGGGCCGGGCCGGCGGCGGGGTCTGCGAGCGGTCCCGCAGCCGGCGGGTGACGGGCGTGGCCTCGGGCCGGGGGAGCGGGGCGCCGTGCGGCCGCCGCGCGGCGCCCGCGGGCGCCTGCCCGCCCGGCCGACCC
>NZ_JBHWIV010000094.1:0-31206 GCF_042731675.1 Kitasatospora sp. NPDC059827
AACGGCGTGAACCGCTCCCCCAGGCCGTACACCAGCTCCCCCACCCCCAGGGACAACTGACCGAGCATGTGGTGGCGGCCCTCGGCGTCGGTGACGAAACCGGTGCCGCGCTCGCCCACCGTGGTCAGCACCCGGCCGCCCGCGGTGAACTCCAGCCGCCACGGCTCAGCAACGTCGACCCGCAACGTCAGTTCACCGGAGCTCAGTTCCACCACGTCGCCGTCCCGGCGCACCTTCCCACTGCCCTCCTCGGCGCCGGGCAGCGCGAACTCCGGCCCACCCCGCACCGAACCCGCGTGGTGGGTGACGCGCACCCCGATCACACCCTCCGCCGGCGACCAGCACTCGACGGTCAACAGCGGGCTGTTGAGCGTGTCACCACGACCACGCACATGCCTGACCGGCGCGAACAACGTCAACCGGCCCTCACCGGTACGGACATCCGCGACCTCGGTGGCATACCGCGCCGTGACACCCGGACGCATCAACCAATAGCCGTCGGTGAACTTCATCGGACAGGTTCCTCCGTCCGCGCACCATGCGCGGTGATCAGACCCCGGAACCAGTCATAACTGTCCTTCGGGGTACGGGCCAGAGTGTCGTAGTCGACGCGGACCAGACCGAAACGCTGCTCGTAGCCGGTGTCGGAGCCGATCGTGCGGCTCACCCTCATGAGGTCCCTCGGTGAGCCGGGCACGGGTCGCGATGGTGCGGTCACCACGTCGGCGCCAGCCCGCGCTCGCGCAGCCAGGCCAGCTGGACGGGCGGGTTCGAGCCGGAGCACTGGCCCGCCCGGCGAAGTTGACGCCGTCGAAGTACGCCAGGGTCGCGAACGTCGGCCGCACCCGCTCCCGACTGTGCCAACGCAGATAGCTGACGAGCTCCTGGTACGGACCGTCCAGAGAGGTCCGCGCGCCCTCAACGTAGTCGCACAGGAACGGCACGTCCGGCATCACCGCCGCCACCCGGTCCCCGCTGAGCCCCGCCACCGCCAGGGACAACCCACCACCCTGGCTGCCACCCGCCACGACGATCCGGCCGACATCGAGACCGGGCAACTGCGCAACGGCGTCCACCGCACGCACACAGTCGGTCATCAACCGCCGGTAGTAGTGGTTCTCCGGGGACTCGATGCCCTTGGTCATGAAGCCCCCGACCCACTGGGTGCCCTCTCCCACGCCCCGGTCCGGAGTGTCGTGGCCCTGCCCCCGGCTGTCCACGACCAACTGGGCATAGCCGGCCGCGGACCAGAACAGGTGCTCGGTGGGCAGCCCGCGGCCGCCGCTGTATCCCATGTAGGTGACGACGACGGGCAACGGGCCTTCCGCATCGCGCGGGCGCAGCAGCCAGGCGGCCACCGGCTCGCCGTTCCAGCCCGGGAACCGTACGTCGTCGACCTCCACGGTGCGCAGTCCGGACTGCTCGGTGACACGTTCGGCCTTGACCGCGCCGCCGTGGGAGCGGGCTTCGGCGAGGGTCCGTTCCCAGAATGCGTCGAAGTCCTGCGGGGCGGTCGACTCGGGCCGGTAGCCGACGAGTTCGTCGACGCCGAAGTCGGTGACGGGCACGGGGCTTCCTCCGGGTGGGGCGAGTTCGAGGTCAGGTGGTGGGGCGTGAGCAGTGACATGCGGGCCGCCTCCGGGCGGCTGGTGACTGCGGGTCGGCGCCCCGGCGGCGGGCGGGATCGCCCCGGGCGGTGAGCCGGGCTGGAACGGGTGGCGGCCCGTCTTCCCCCGGGACGGGCCGCCGGTCTGTGGGGCGGCAGGCCTCAGCCGGCCGCACCGAACCGGAAGGAGGAGAGCCGGTAGTCGCCGCGCAGGGTCAGGCTCAGGTCGTGCACTCCGTCGAGCGGGGCGGCGAGGTCGGCGGCGACCGTCGTCCAGGCGTAGCGGTCGCCGGTCACGGGCACCCCGACCTCGGCCACCACCCGCCCGCCGGCCCGGACGTCGAGCCGGGCCGGTCCCGTCTCCCCGCCCTCGCGGGCGGTCTCGACCTCGACCCGGACGGCGCCGGAGAGGTCGACCTCGCGGAACAGCAGCGTCGCGGGCTGCCCGGGGTCGGTGGGGGTCACGGCGTCACCGTCGGCGCGGGTGGCGTCGACGATGGTGATGTCGGTGTGGTCGTCGAAGTCGATGGCCTGGACGCTCCGTCCGACGATGGCGCGGGGGGTCGGCGCCGCCCCGGTCACGGTGAGCGGCACGACGAGGACCTCGTCCTCGGCCGACCTCGCCACGACGACCTCGTAGCCGCCGGGGTCGACGGCGAAGGCGCCCGTGGCGACGTCCCAGTGGGCGAACCGCTCGGCCGGCAGCCGGAACGTCAGCTCGCGGCTCTCCCCCGGCTCCAGGCGGACCTTGCGGAAGTCGGCCAGGCGCAGCCGGGGCGCCTCGTAGCGGGCGTTCAGGGCGCGGACGTAGACCTGGACGACGTCGCTGCCAACGCGCCGGCCGCGGTTCTCCACGGTGACGGTGAGGTCGACCGCGCCGTCCGGGCCGATCGACGGCTGCGACAGCCGCGGGTCCCGGTAGGCGACGTCGGTGTAGGAGAGCCCGTGGCCGAAGGGGTAGAGGGTGGCGCCCCGGTGGTACTGGTAGGTCCAGCCGGCCTTGATGATGTCGTAGTCGAGCGGGGCGGGCAGCGGGTCGTCGCCCCGGTACCAGGTCTGCGGCAGGCGGCCGGCGGGCTCGGCCCCGCCGAGCAGCACCGCGGCCAGCGCGTGTCCTGTTTCCTGCCCGCCGTGGGACGTCCACACCACGGCGGGCAGGTGTTCGTCGGCCCAGTCGAGGGCGTACGGGTAGCTGCTCATCACGACCAGGGCGGTGTCCGGGCGGGCTTCGGCGACGGCGCGCAGCAGTTCCTCCTGCCCCTCGGGCAGGTCGATGTCGGCGCGGTCCTCGGTCTCGCGGCCGTTGATCAGCGGGTGGTTGCCGAGGACGACCACGGCGACATCCGCGTTCGCGGCGGCCGCCCGGGCCTCGGCGATGCCGTCGCGCACCAGCTCGCGCTGCCAGCGCTCGGCGTCCTCCGCGCTCTCGGCGGTGACACTCACCCGGCCGTCGGTCGGGTCCACGGCGGCGTAGCGCCCGGTGAAGACCGATCGCAGCAGCACCGTGTCGGGGCCGTCCGGTTCGATCCGGAAGGTCTCCTTGATGAACCAGCTCTTGATCACGTCCTGGCCGGCCGCCAGGCCGTCGTCGTCCTGGAGGGACAGGAGCCGACCGGTGTCGGCGGCGCGCAGGGTGGTGGCACCACCGCCCCAGTCGGTCACGTCGAAGGCGGACTTCCCGAGCAGTTCACCGGTGGTGCGTGAGCGGAGGGTGATGCGGTCCGCGCCCTCCACCGGGACGACCTCGCCGCCGTGGGCGCCGAGGGCCGCGGCCAGTCCGGTGGCGATGCCCACCCGGTACGGCAGGGTGCCGCTGTACCAGTCCTCGAAGAGGGTGTCGGCGAGCGGGCCGATGACGGCGATCCGAGGTGCGCGGGCCGCGTCGATCGGCAGCAGGCCGTCGTTCTTGAGCAGGACGGTCGACTCGGCGGCCGCCCTCCGGGCCAGGGAACGGTGCTCGGGGCTGTCGATCACCTCGGGGCCGATGCCCGTGTACGGGTCCAGTTCGGGGTCGAACTCGCCGAGCCGCAGGCGCACTTCGAGCTGCCGGCGGACGGCGCGGTCGACGTCGACCTCCTCGATCAGGCCGCGGTCCAGCGCCTCGCGCAGTCGGCCGATCACGGTGGCACTGTCCTCGCCGTGGTCGGTGAAGTTGTCGATGCCGGCCTTGAGCGCGGCCGCGTGGCCCTCGGCGTGGTCGTCGAAGTAGTGCTCCGGGTCGACCAGGTTGGAGGGGGCCTCGGCGTCGCTGACCACGAACAGCTCGTGGCCTGTCTGCCGGGCCCAGCGGCGCAGCTCGACCTCGATCAGCGGACTGACGTGGCAGGGGCGGCCGTTGACCAGGTTGTAGGCAGCCATCGCGCCGGTCGCGGCGCCGGAGGCGACGACGGGACGGAAGGCGGCGAGGTCGTACTCCTGGAGGACGCGCGGGCGCACTCCGGAGGAGGTGGTGCAGCGGTCGTCCTCGTTGTTGTACGCGAGGAAGTGCTTGAGCACCGGCGCGGTCCGCAGGTAGGCCGGGTGGTCGCCGGAGAGGCCCCAACAGAACGCCTCGCCGACCCGCGCGGTGTGCACCGGGTCCTCGGAGTAGCCCTCCTCGTTGCGCCCCCAGCGCGGATCGCGCAGCAGGTTGAGCACGGGGGCCCAGGCCTGCAGGGAGTTGGGCCCGCGCTCGGGGCTGCCGACTGCCGGCGAGCGGTGGTAGTGGAAGGCCCGCAGCTCGGTCGAGACCGCCTCGGCGACACCGCGCACCAGGTCCTCGTCCCAGCTGGCGCCGAGGCCGACGGCCTGCGGGAAGACCGTCGCCACGCCGAGCCAGGAGACTCCGTGCAGGCCCTCGCTGCCGGTACGGAACGGGCCGACACCCAGGCGCGGCACAGCCGGCGCGTACTGGTGCAGCATCGCGAGCCGTTCGTCGAGCGTGAGCCGCTGGAGCAGGTCGTCGACACGCTTGCGTGGGGCGAGCGTGGGGTTGCGGAAAGCAGGCAGGTCGGCTGCGGACACCGGCACGGAACTCACGTGGAATACCCCTCGGACAGCTGGGCTCAGTGGTCAAGTCGAAGCGCCTCGACGCTGACACGGCCCAAATGGTCTGTCAACTACCCAGGGACCAAAGGACTTTGAGTTTGTTCAGCCCCTTGCTCAACTGGTAACGCGTCGTTAGTCTCGCCGAAACATTCAAGCGCTTCGACGCTTCGACGGAGAGGGGCCACGCCACCATGAGATCCGGGTTGAATCGCAGGAGCTTTCTGACCACCGCCGCCACGGTCGCGGGAGCCGCCGCGATGGCACCCCTGCTGTCCGCCTGCGGCGGCGGCTCGGACAAGAAGGCCGCGGCGAACACCAAGGAAGGCCTCAAGGCCGCCCTCCCGACCTACGTACCCAACACCAACGCGGTCAAGCCGGACATCGCCTCCGTGCAGGGCACAGGCGACGCTGCGACCGACCCGGCCTACCTCTCCTACCCGGCTTCCCCTCCCACCAGCGTCTCCGGCGTTCCGGGCAAGGGCGGCAGCTACACGGCGATCACCCCGCTGTGGGGCACCGCCCCACCGGTCGGCAACTCCTTCTACCAGGCGATGAGCAAGGCGCTCGGGGTCGAGCTGACCGTCAAGCCGACGGACGGCATCAACTACAACACGATCATCCCGACGATGACCGCCGCCAAGAAGCTGCCGGACTGGATCAACCTGCCGGCCTGGCTGAACTCCAACTTCAACACCGGCGGGCTGGTCGGCACCCAGCTCGCGGACCTGACCCCGTACCTGTCCGGCGACAACATCAGGAAGTACCCCAACCTGGCCGCGCTGCCCACCGGTGCCTGGCAGCACGGCGTCTGGGGCGACAAGCTCTACGGGATCCCCTGCTTCTCCACCAGCTTCGGCATCCCCGGCGCCACCTTCTACCGCCGGGACGTCCTCGAGGCCCGGGGCATCACCGCCGACCAGGTCAAGTCCGCGGACGACCTGATGAACATCGGCAAGGAACTGACCGACGCCAAACGGGGCGTGTGGGCCTTCGACGACGTGTGGACCTATCTCCAGTTCGCGTGGGGCGTTCCGATGAAGTGGAGGGTCGACAACGGCAAGCTGGTCCACCCGTTCGAGACCCAGGAGTTCCTGGAGGCCCTCGACTGGCACAACCGCCTGGCCACCTCGGGCTACATGCACCCGGACGCCCTCGCCGGCGACGTCTCCAACGGGAGCACCCGCTTCTACAGCGGGAAGACGCTCATCGGGGGCGGCGGACTGGGCGCGTGGAACCTGTCCGACCACCAGTCCGGCACCGCCGCGGACCCGAACTACCGGCGGGGCGCGTTCAACGCCATCACCGCCGACGGCAAGGGCACGCCGGTGATCTACATGGGCGCCGCCGCCAGCATGATCAGCTACCTCAACGCCGGTCTGAAGCCGGAGCAGATCCAGGAACTGCTCTCAGTCGCGAACTACCTCGCCGCGCCGTACGGCACGGCCGAGTACACCATGGTCAACTTCGGCGTCGAGGGCGTCCACCACACCCGGGTGAACGGCATGCCGACCTTCACGGAGGAAGGGAAGAAAGACGTCCAGGTGACGACCTACTCGTTCCTGGCCGCCTCCGGCTCCGTGATCAGCAACCCGGGCGGCGAGCAGGTCACCAGGGACTACGCAGGCTGGTCGGCCGCCAACGTCAAGTACCTCACCAAGCCGCCCTTCTGGGGCATGAACCTCAGCATGCCCCAGGCCATCGCCTCGGCCGATGCCGCGCAGAACGTCAACGACACCATCAAGGACTGCTACCACGGCAAGAAGAAGGTCTCCGACGTGCAGGACGCCATCGCCAGCTGGCGATCCGGCCCGGGTGAGCGGCTCAAGCAGTGGATGACCGACAACGTCCTCAACAAGTACGGCACCGGCCAGTGAGCACCGCGGCCCCGAAGCGCCCGGCCGAGCCTGCGCGGCTCACCTGGCGGACCAGGCTGCGGCGCGACAAGTCCCTCCTGCTGATGACGGTCCCCGCGGTCGTCCTGCTCCTGGTGTTCAACTACGTGCCGCTGTTCGGCATCGTCACCGCCTTCCAGGAGTACGACCCGCTGGTCGGGGTCTGGCACAGCGAATGGGTCGGCTTCGACCAGTTCCAGCAGCTGTTCGGCGACCCGGCGTTCTGGGCCTCGATGAAGAACACCCTCTACCTCAGCTTCGTCCAGCTGGTCCTGTTCTTCCCGATCCCCATCGCCCTGGCCCTGCTGCTCAACTCGGTGATCAGCGAGCGGATCCGCAACTTCTTCCAGTCCGTGGTCTACCTGCCGCACTTCTTCTCCTGGGTGCTGGCGGTCACGATCTTCCAGCAGATGCTCGGCGGCGCCGGCGTGCTCAACCAGTTCCTGCGCCAGCACGACATCGGCACCTGGGACATCATGACCAACCCGCACACCTTCGCGCTGCTGGTCACGTCGCAGGCGATCTGGAAGGAGGCGGGCTGGGGGATCATCGTCTTCCTCGCCGCACTGAGCGCGATCAACAGCGAGCTGTACGAGGCCGCGGCGGCTGACGGCGCCGGACGGCTGCGGCGGATGTGGCACATCACGCTGCCGGGCCTGCGCGGGGTGATCGTGCTGATGCTGGTCCTGCGGCTGGGCAACGCCCTGTCCGTGGGCTTCGAGCAGTTCCTGGTCCAACGCGACGCCGTCGGCCACGAGACCGCGGACGTCCTGGACACCTTCTCCTTCTACTACGGCATCGCCACCGGCGGCTACAGCTACGGCGCGGCGGCCGGGCTCTTCAAGAGCGTGGTCTCCCTCCTGCTCATCTGGGGTGCCAACCGGCTGGCGCACGCCTTCGGCGAGGACGGGCTGTATCGCAAATGACCAACGCACTCACCATGGGATCCCGGCGGGAGATGCGCCGCCGGGCCGCCACGGCCGCCAGGCGCCGGGCCGGCTCCGCCCGTCCGCCCTGGGACGAGCCGCCCACCGCCGTCGGCCAGGCCGCCAAGGGACTCACCCTCGGCGGGATGCTCGCCGTCATCCTGGTCCCGCTCTACATCATCGTCCTGACCAGCTTCTCCACCCCCGGCGCCATCAACCGGGCCGGCGGCCTGGTGATCTGGCCGGACGGCCTGACCACCGAGACGTACCGCCAGATGCTCAGCGACTCGACGATCATCACCGCGCTGGGGGTGAGCCTCGGGATCACCGTGGTCGGCACCGCGGTGTCCATGGCCGTCTCCGTCCTGTGCGCCTACGGGCTCTCCCGGCCGCGCTCCCTCGGGCACCGCTTCGTCCTGCTGCTGCTGATCATCACGATGTTCATCAGCGGCGGTCTGATCCCGAGCTTCCTGGTCGTCACCGGCCTCGGCGGCTACGGCCAGTGGTGGGCGCTGATCCTGCCGAGCGCGGTCTCCGTCTTCAACATCCTGGTGCTGCGCGCCTTCTACCAGGAGACCTCCTCCGAGCTGATCGACGCGGCCCGGATGGACGGCGCCGGCGAGTGGCGGATCCTGTGGTCCGTCGTCCTGCCCACCTCACGCGCCGTCACCGCCGTCACCGCGCTCTTCTACGCCGTGGGCTACTGGAACTCCTTCTTCAACGTCATGCTCTACATGCCGACGGACAGCGAGAAGTGGCCCCTGCAGTACGTGCTGCTCACCTACGTCAACCGGGCCAACGGCCTGCCCGGCTCGGTCAACTCCGGCTTCGGGCAGACCCACGCGCAGACCGCACCGCTGTCGCTGCAGATGGCGGTCGTGGTCCTCACCCTGGTCCCACTGGTGATCGTGTACCCGTTCGTGCAGAAGCACCTGCGTGCCGGTGTCCTCACCGGCGCGATCAAGGGCTGAGCGATCCGAACCGGTCCGGCGCGCCCCGCCGGGCCGGGAGACGCAGTTGACCCCGCTTCCGGAAGGACGGCACCCAGATGGACATCCGCCGACTCACGGACCGCCTCGGCGGCCTCGCCTACGGCGGGGACTACAACCCCGAACAGTGGGACGCCCAGGTGTGGAAGGAGGACGACGAACTGATGCGCCGGGCGCGCGTCAACCTCGCCACCGTCGGCGTCTTCTCCTGGGCCCTGCTGGAACCCGAGGAGGGCAGGTACGACTTCGAGTGGCTCGACGCCCACCTCGACCGCCTCCACGCGGCCGGCGTCGCGGTCGACCTGGCCACCCCCACCGCGTCCCCACCGCCCTGGTTCACGCTGGCCCACCCGGACGCCCTGACCGTCCGCCCCGACGGCACCCGGCTGACCCACGGCAGCCGGGACACCTACTGCCTCACCGCCCCCGCCTACCGTCAGGCCGCCCGCCGCATCGCCGGCGCCCTCGCCGAACGCTACGGCGAACACCCGGCACTCGCCCTGTGGCACGTCCACAACGAGTACGTCACCCTCTGCTACTGCGACCACACCGCCGCCGCCTTCCGGGTCTGGCTGCGCGCCCGCCACGGCTCCCTGGACGCCCTCAACGACGCCTGGGGGACGGCCTTCTGGAGCCAGCACTACACCTCGTGGGAGCAGATCCTCCCGCCCCGCACCAGCCAGTGGCACCACAACCCCGGCCAGGACCTGGACTACAAGCGCTTCTGGTCGGACGAGACCCTCGCCGCCTACCGCGAGCAGCGCGACGCGATCCGCGCCCACAGCGACCGGCCGGTGACGACCAACCTCATGGTGCCCGGCTACCAGAACCTGGACCTTTGGGCGTTCGGCCGCGAGGTCGACCTGGTCTCCATCGACCACTACCCCAGCGCGCCCGGCGTCGACGCCGCCGCCCACGCCGCCTTCGACGCCGACCGGGCCCGCTCCTTCGCCGGCGGCGCCCCCTGGCTGCTGATGGAATCGGGCACCAACACCGTCTACGTCGGCGACCGCATCCTCCCCAAGGAGCCGGGGGACATCCTTCGCCACTCGCTCGCCCACATCGCCCGCGGCTCGGAGGGCGCGCTGTTCTTCCAGTGGCGCCAGTCCCGGGCCGGCGCCGAGACGTGGCACTCGGCGATGGTCCCGCACGCCGGGCCCGACAGCCGCATCTTCCGCGAGGTCACGGCCGCCGGGGAAGCCGTCGCCCGGCTCGGTGAACTCGCCGGCTCCACCGTCCGGGCCGACGTCGCCGTGCTGCACGACTCCGACGCCTGGTGGGCGATGAACGTCGACGGCCTCCCCTCCAGCGAGCTCGGCTACTACCCCGCGCTGCGCCGCGCCCACCGGGCGCTGTGGGACGCCGGACTGACGGTCGAGTTCGCCCACCCCGAACACGACCTGAGCCGCTACCGGGTCGTCCTCGCCCCCGCCCTGTTCCTGCTCACCGACGCGGGCGCCGAGAATCTGCGCCGCTACGTCGCCGACGGCGGCACCCTGCTCGTCCAGCACTGCGGCGGCATCGTCGACGAGCACCTGCACGCCCGGCTCGGCGGTTACCCGGCCGCACCGCTACGCGAGGCACTGGGCATCCGGGTCGAGGAGCACCGCCCGCTGCCGAAGGGCGAGGAGATCGCGCTCTCCGACGGCTCGACGGGCTCCGCCTGGAGCGAGTCCCTGCGCACCGACGGCGCCGAGGTCATCGCCGCCTACACCCACGGCATGCTCGACGGCAGCCCGGCGCTCACCCGCCACGCCCTCGGCTCCGGCCACGGCTGGTACCTCTCCACCCGCCTCGACGACACCGGCTACGCCGGCCTGGTCGACCGGCTCCTGACGGAAGCCGGGGTCGTCCCGGAGGTTCCGGGCCTGCCGGCCGGCGTCGAGGCCGTCACCCGCCACGCGGCGGACGGCCGGAGCTGGCACGTGCTGATCAACCACCGGACCGAGGCCGTTCCCCTGCCGCAGCCCGGCCACGACCTGCTCACCGACGCGACGCTCGGCGAACTGGCGTCCGGAGGCTGCGCGGTCCTGCGCAGGCAGTGAACGCTCCCCCGTCTCCCCCGCCCACCGAGGAAGGCCACCGATGAGCGACCCGCACGAGACGATCCGCTGGGGCCACGGCGCCCTGGAGCTGGAGGTCGACCTGGGCGAGCACGGCCCCCCGCGGCTGACCCGCCTCGGCGCACCCGGTGAGAAGAGCGCCGCACCCCGCCCCGGCGCGCCGCTGCCGCTGGTGGAGGTGACGACGGCGGACCTCGGCCGCTACTGGTCGGGCCGCCACCTCGTCAACAGCGCCCTCGGCGGACGGCTGCGCCACCGCTCCCACCGTGCGACCCGCGACGGCGACTGGCACGTGCTCACCGTCGAACTCCACGAACCGGAGGGCGGCTTGACCGCCGAGGTGGTCTACCGCTCCCTGGACGGCCTGCCGGTGCTGCGCAGCGAGGTGCGGCTGCGCAACGAGGGGCCGCGCACGCTGCACCTGGAGTCGGTCGGCTCGCTCGTGGCGGGCTGCCTCACCGGGGGCGACCCGGTGGATCTGGACGACGCCGACCTGTTGTGGGCGGAGAACGAGTGGTTCGCCGAATGCCGCTGGCACCGCCAGCCGCTGCGGGTGTCCTCGCCCGAGCGCAGTGGCCGCGTCCACACCACCTCCGGCCGCAGCACCCGCGTCGTGGCCGGCCAGGGCGTCTGGTCCAGCTGCGGCCACCTGCCGATGGGCGGTCTGACCGACCGGGAGTCCGGCCGCACCTGGCTGTGGCAGATCGAGCACAACGGGGGCGGCTGGCGTTGGGAGTGCGGGGTGCGCGACGACACGGCGTACGCGGCGCTGTACGGCCCGAACGACGCCGACCACGGCTGGCGCCACCCGCTGGAGCCCGGCGCCGAGTTCCGTGCCGTCCCCGTGGCGCTCGCACTGGCCACGGACGGCGGGCCCGACGGCGCCTTCGCCGCCCTCACCGCGTACCGCCGGGCCACCCGCCGCCCGCACCCCGACCACCACCGGCTGCCGGTGATATTCAACGACTACATGAACTGCCTGATGGGCGACCCGACCACGGCCAGGCTGCTGCCGCTGGTCGACGCCGCCGCCGAGGCCGGCGCGGAGTACTTCGTCATCGACGCCGGCTGGTACGACGACGGCGACAACTGGTGGAGCTCCGTCGGGGCCTGGGAGCCGTCGGCCTCCCGCTTCCCCGGGCCGAGGGGGATCCACGAGGTCCTGGACCGCATCCGGGAGCGGGGCATGGTCCCCGGTCTGTGGCTGGAGCCGGAGGCGGTCGGGGTGGACAGCCCGGTCGCCCGGTCCCTTCCGGAGGAGGCGTTCTTCCGCCGCGACGGACGGCGGGTGCAGGAGGGCGGCGGCCGGTACCACCTGGACCTGCGCCATCCGGCCGCCCGCGCCCACCTGGACGCCGTGGTGGACCGCCTGGTCGGTGAGTGGGGCGTCGGCTACCTCAAGCTGGACCACAACACCGACCCGGGCTCCGGCACCAGCAGCCACCCGGGAGAGGCTCCGGCGGCCGGTCTGCTCGGCCACAACCGGGCCCAGCTCGCCTGGCTGGACGGCATCCTGGACCGGCACCCCGAGCTGGTGATCGAGAACTGCGCGTCCGGCGGCATGCGGATGGACCACGCCCTGCTCTCCCGGCTCCAGCTGCAGTCCACCAGCGACCAGCAGGACCTGCTGCGCTACGCGCCGATAGCGGCGGCGGCCCCCACCGCCGTCACGCCCGAGCAGGGCGCCGTCTGGGCCTACCCGCTGCCCGAGGACTCCCCCGACGAAGTAGCCATCACCATGGCCAACGCGCTCCTCGGCCGCATCCACCTCTCCGGTCGCATCACCGAACTCACCGAAGAGGCAAGGGACTTGGTTCACGAGGCGGTGGCCGTCCACAAGGCGATCCGCACCGACCTATCACAGGCGCTGCCCGCCTGGCCGCTCGGACTCCCGGGCTGGGAGGATCCGTGGATCGCCCTGGCGCTGCACACCCCGGACACCGCCTACGTCACCGCCTGGCGTCGCTCCGGCGAGGAGAGCGTCAGGGATCTCGACCTGCACCGGCTGGCCGGCGCCGAGGTCCGCGTCGAGGTGCTCTACCCGTCGTCCAGCCAGGCCCGCGCCACCTGGCACCCGGACACCGCCGAACTCACCCTGACCCTGCCGGCAGCCCCGTCCGCCGTTCTGCTCCGCCTCACCAGGATGCCGATCGAACGGAGTTGACGATGCGCCAGGTGTCCGCGCGCGCCCCACCGCGCCGGCCCGCATCCGTACGGAACACGCTTCGCGTCCGGGCCCGACCCGAGCAGCCGCACCGGGCCCTACCGTCCAGAACGCGGGAGTTCGATCCCCACACCCGAACCCCACGCACCCCCACCCCTGGAGGGACGAAGTGAAGTCACCCGTCCAGTCTTGTCGTGAACGCACCATAACGGTCGCGGCGGCCCTGTCGCTCGCACTCGCCGGCGCGATCGCCGTCGTCGCGCCGCACGCCGCCGCCGCACCGCCCGCCGTCACGGCGAGCACCGTGTCGGTGTCGGTCGACGCCGCCCTGCAGCTCGCCACCGTTCCCGCCACCGGCGTCGGCGTGAACATCCCGGTCTACGACGTCAACATGAACGCCGCCGGCACCGCCGGCCTGCTCGGCACGGCCGGAATCAACACCGTCCGCTACCCCGGCGGCAGCCACTCCGACGCCTACCACTGGCAGACCGGCACCACCGACGACGGTTCGTACGTCGCTCCGAACACCGGTTTCGACGCCTTCATGGGCACCGTGCGCGCCGCCGGAGCGCAGCCGATCATCACCGCCAACTACGGCTCGGGCACCCCCCAGGAGGCCGCCGCCTGGGTCCAGTACGCCAACACCACCAAGGGCTACGGCATCAAGTACTGGGAGATCGGCAACGAGGTCTACGGCAACGGCGAGTACGGCGCCAAGTGGGAGTACGACACCCACAGCAGCAAGAGTGCCACGACCTACGCGAACAACGTGCTCCAGTACGTCTCGGCGATGAAGGCGGCCGACCCGAGCGTCAAGATCGGCGCCGTGCTGACCACCCCCGGCTACTGGCCGGACGGCATGGTCGGTCCGGGCGACACCATGGACTGGAACCACACCGTCCTGTCGATCGCCGGCTCGAAGATCGACTTCGCCATCGTGCACGCCTACCCCACCAGCACCAGCCCGGCCGACCTGCTCACCAAGCCGCAGGCCCAGAACGCCGGCATCACCGGCGCCGTGCGTTCGCTGATCAACCAGTACGCCGGGACCAACGCCCCCAACGTCGGCATCGCGGTGACCGAGGCGAACGCCCAGGCCTACCTCGACACCTCCCCCAACGGACTGTTCGCCCCGGACAACTACCTCACCTGGCTGGAGAACGGTGCGTTCAACGTGGACTGGTGGGACCTGCGCAACGGCACCGACTGCACGAAGGTGACCACGGTCGAGGGCGCCACCGACTACAACGACGGCGGCATGGTCTCCAGCGGCTCCTCCTGCGAGCCGGCCCTCAACACGCCCTTCCCTGCCTACTACGGCATCCAGATGATCAGCAAGCTCGGCGCGCCCGGGGACACCCTGGTCAAGGCCGCCAGCTCGTCCTCGCTGCTCACCGCGCACGCCGTCCGCCGCGCCGACGGTGACGTGGACGTCATGCTGATCAACAAGGACCCGAACAACGACGCCACGGTGAACCTCTCCTACACAGGGTTCACCCCGTCCTCCGCCACCCCGACCGTCCACTCCTACCTCAAGAACGCCCGCGGGATCGGCACGGCCCAGTCCGGCAGTGCGACCACCCAGACCGTGCCCGCCTACGGCATCACGGTCGTCCAGATGCACCCGACCAGCGCGGCCTGCCGGGTCGTCTACAACAAGAACGAGTGGCAGGGCGTCATGGTCGGCTCCGTCACCGTCGTCAACAACGGCCTCGGCCAGGTCAACGGCTGGTCCCTCGGCTTCGACTTCCCCGGCGACAACGGCATCACCAACACCTGGAACGCCTCGGTGTCGCAGAGCGGCCGGAGCGTCAGCGCCGGGAACGTGTCCTACAACGCCTCCGTCCCGCAGGGCGGCAGCGTCCAGTGGGGCTTCAAGGCCAACTGGTCCGGCAGTGACGCCAACCCCTCCGCCTTCCGGTTCAACGGCGCCTCCTGCGCGATCGGCTGAACCCGATGAGCCGGTGGTGCCCCGGGCCCCGGACCTCTCCAGGGCCGAGGGCCCGGGGCACCACCACCCCGACATGCACCTTCGAAAGGAACCGACCACGTGTCAGACCAGCCCCAGCCGACCGGAACCCTCCCCAACCCCGTGATCCCCGGCTTCCACCCGGACCCGAGCGTCTGCCGCGTGGGCGACGACTACTACCTCGTCTGCTCCAGCTTCGAGTACTTCCCCGGCATCCCCGTCTTCCACAGCCGCGACCTGTTCAACTGGACCCAGATCGGCAACGCCCTGGACCGGCCGAGCCAGCTGCGCCTTCCGCGCGAGTCCCCGTCCTCCGCCGGGATCTACGCCCCGACACTGCGCCACCACGACGGCCGCTTCTGGCTGATCGTCACCAACGTCAGCGGCGACGGCAACCTGCTCTTCACCACCACCGACCCGGCCGGCCCCTGGTCCGACCCGATCCGGCTGCCCGGCGTCCACGGCATCGACCCGGACCTCGCCTGGGACGAGGACGGCACCTGCTGGTGCACCGTCGCCGGCGTCTCCCAGGTCCGCCTCGACCCGACGACCGGCGAGACCATCGGCGAGCCGCAGCGGATCTGGTCCGGCGCACCCGGCGCCGCGGCCCCCGAGGCCCCGCACCTGTACCGGATCGGCGAGTACTGGTACCTGATGATCGCCGAGGGCGGCACCGAGCGCGGCCACGCCGTCTCCATCGCCCGCGGCACCTCGCCCTCCGGCCCGTTCGAGCCGTGCCCGTCCAACCCGGTGCTGACCCACCGCGGCATCAACAACCCCATCCAGAACACCGGGCACGCCGACCTCGTCCAGGCACCCGACGGCTCGTGGTGGATGGTGCTGCTCGCCGTACGGCCGCGCGGCGGCACCCCCGCCTGGTACGTGCTCGGCCGGGAGACCTTCCTCGCCCCGGTCGAGTGGGTGGACGGCTGGCCGGTGGTCGGCCGGGTCACCCCCGAACTGCCCACCCCGGCCTGGCCGCTGCACCCCGCGCCCGCAGTCCCCGCCCGGGACGACTTCGACCGGGCCGAGCTGCACCCCCAGTGGATCTCGGTGCGCGAGCGCCCCGAGCACCTGTGCACCACGAAGGAGCGTTCCGGCTGGCTCACCCTGCGCGCCGCGGGCGCCTCCCTCGACGAGAACGACGTGGTGTTCGTCGGCCGGCGCCAGCAGCACCTCGGCTGCCGGACCCGCACCCTGATCGACCCCGCCGGGGGCCGCGGCGGCCTCGCCGTCCGGATGGCCGAGGACCACCACTACGAGATCGAGGCGGCCGACGGCGAGGTGAAGGTCTACGCCCGGATCGGCTCGCTGCGCACCGAGGTCGCCACCCGTCCGGTGCCCACCGGGCCCGTGGTACTAGGCGTGGACGTCGTCCCGCGCGAGACGCGCGGCCCGCGCACCGGCCCCGACGACGTCGTCCTCGGCATCGAGGAGCCCGACGGCACCTTCACCGTGCTCGCCGCCCTCGACGGGCGCTACCTGTCCACCGAGGTGGCCGGCGGCTTCACCGGCCGGGTCATCGGCATGTACGCCGCCGAAGGCACCGTCCACTTCGACCGGTTCGACTACGAGCCCGTCCCGTTTTCCTGACCACCCATCAGGACCCTCCACCGGTACACACGAAAGGGACATCCGCGTGAACGACGCAGCGCACACCACACGCCCCCGCAACCGCCGCCTCCACCGCACGGCCGGCCTCCTGGTGGCCCTGGTCACCACCGGCGCCCTGTGCGGCGGCACGGCGATCGCCGCCCCCGCCGACCAGCCCCAGGCGGCGGCCGAGGCCGCAGGCGCCAGGGTCCCGCACGACCCGATGGCCGCCGTGGCGCAGATGCAGCCCAGCTGGAACCTCGGCAACACCCTCGACGCCCTCCCCGACGAGACCTCCTGGGGCAACCCGCTCACCACCAAGGCCACCTTCGACGGCCTCAAGGCCCAGGGCTTCCGCAGCGTCCGGATCCCGGTCAGCTGGTACCCGCACCAGTCCGCCACCGCCCCGTACACCATCGACCCGGTGTGGATGAAGCGGGTCAAGCAGGTGGTCGACCTCGCTCTGGAGGACGGCCTCTACGTCGAGATCAACGTCCACCACGACTCGTGGCAGTGGATCAAGTACATGTCCACCGACCACGACAACATCATGGCCCGGTTCGACTCCACCTGGCAGCAGATCGCCACCACGTTCAAGGACGAGCCGCGCACCCTGCTCATGGAGAGCATCAACGAGCCGCAGTTCGACGCCGCGACCGACGCCCAGAAGACCCAGTACCTGCGGGAACTCAACACCTCGTTCCACAGCATCGTGCGCAACTCCGGCGGCAGGAACAAGGACCGCCTGCTCGTCCTGCCCTCGGAGGAGACCAACAACGCCCAGCACTGGCTGGACGACCTGTCCACCACCATGAGCTCACTGAACGACCGCAACCTGGTCGCCACCGTGCACTACTACAGCTGGTACCCGTTCAGCGTGAACATCGCCAACGGCACGACCTACGACGCCAAGGCCCAGTCGGACCTGACCGACGGCTTCGCCCGGGTGCACGACACCTTCGTCAAGAAGGGCATCCCCGTCTACCTCGGCGAGTACGGGCTGCTCACCTCGCCCTACTCGGGCGTCGTCGAGCGCGGCGAGATGCTCAAGTACTTCGAGCACGTCAACTACGAGGCGCGCCGCAACGGCATGACCTCCGCCGTCTGGGACGCCGCCAACGACTTCCTGAACCGCTCCACCATGCAGTGGGTGGTCCCCGAGATGAAGGACCTGATCCAGAGCTCCTGGCGGACCCGCTCGGGCACCGCCTCCACCGACAACGTCTTCCTGCCGAAGTCCGGCCCCATCGCCGCGCAGACCATCACGCTCAACCGCAACGGCCTCCGGTTCGCCGGCCTCTGGCAGGGCGACCGCCCGCTGATCCCCTTCCTCGACTACACCCTCGACGGCGACAAGCTCACCCTGACCTCCGACGCCCTCACCGAGCTGGCCGGGGACCGCGCCGCCGGGATCAACGCCACCCTCGAAGTCCGGTACTCCGACGGCGTCCCGTGGAAGCTCTTCGTGCGCTCCTACGACAAGCCGACCATGGCCAACGCCACCGGGACGCTCGACGGGCTCACCATCCCCACCCGGTTCAACGGCGCCCTGATGGCCAACGTCCAGTCCACCTACGCCGACGGCACCGCCGCCGGCCCGGCCTCCTGGACCACCTACCAGACGTTCGACAACCTCCGTGCCGACTACGGCGCCAACACCACCACCCTCAAGCCCGACTACGTCAAGTCCCTCAAGGACGGCGTGCCGGCGACGTTCACCTTCCGCTTCTGGACCGGCGACACCACCACCTACACCGTCACCAAGACCGGCAACACCGTCACCGGCACCGCCTCCTGACCGCTGTTCCTCACCCGCCCCGGCTGCCTCCTTCCCGGCAGCCGGGGCCCGTCACGTCCGGAGATGCCCACCCATGTTCCAGTTGCCCCCGCGCGTGCTGTTCGGCGCCGCCTACTACCACGAGTACCAGCCGTACGAGCGACTCAAGGAAGACCTCGACCTGATGGCCGGGGCGAAGTTCACCGTGATCCGGGTCGGCGAGTCCGTCTGGTCCACCTGGGAGCCTACGAGCGGCCGCTTCGACCTCGACTGGCTCACCCCCGTCCTCGACGGCGCCCACGAGCGCGGCATCGCCGTCGTCCTCGGCACCCCCACCTACGCCGTGCCGCCATGGCTGGCCCGGCAGTACCCCGAGATCGCCGGCGACCGGGAGACGGGCCGGCCCATGGGCTGGGGCGCCCGCCAGGAGGCCGACTTCTCCCACCCGGCCTTCCGCCACCACGCCGAACGCGTCACCCGGGCGATCCTCGACCGCCACGCCGCGCACCCGGCCGTCATCGGCTTCCAGGTCGACAACGAGCCCGGCCTGCGTCTGCCCCTCAACGAGGGCGTCTTCCAGCGCTTCGTCGACCACCTGCGCCACACCTACGGCGACGTGGAGACGCTCAACCGGGAGTGGGGCCTGGTCTACTGGTCGCACCGGCTCTCCACCTGGGCCGACCTCTGGCGGCCCGACGGCAACCAGCAGCCGCAGTACGACGTCGCCTGGCGGGCGTTCCAGGCCCGCCAGACCACCGAGTTCGTCGCCTGGCAGGCCGACATCACCCGCGAGTACGCCCGCCCCGACCAGTTCGTCACCACCTGCCTCGCCTACAACCACCCGGCGATGGAGGACGACGAGATCACCGACGCCCTGGACGTCACCGCGGGGAACCCGTACTACGACATGCAGGACGCCCTCACCCTGCCCGACCCCACCCCGGACGACCACGAGCAGTGGTGGAAGACCACCGGCGTGTGGGCGCTGTACCAGAGTGCCGACCGGATCTTCTCCTCCCGCCAAGAACCCTTCCTCGTCACCGAGACCAACGCCCAGGCCATCAGCGGCACTTCGGAGAACCACCCGGCCTTCGACGGCCAGTGGCGCCAGGCCGCCTGGGCGCTCGTCGCGCGCGGCGCGCGGATGATCGAGTACTGGCACTGGCACACCCTGCACTTCGGCGCCGAGACGTACTGGGGCGGGATCCTGCCGCACAGCGGCAAGCCCGGCCGGGTCTACGCCGAACTCGCCCGTCTCGGCGCCGAGTTCGAGACCGCCGGGCCGCTGGTCGCCGGGATCGAGCCCGACGCCGACATCGCGATGGTCTACTCGATGCCCAGCAAGTGGCTGATGCAGAAGTACCCGCCGCTGGCGAAGCCGAACGGCGATCCGGACCCGACCTCCTACCACCGCATCTTCGACCCCTTCTACCGCGGTGCCTTCGAGGCCGGCCGCCAGGTGCGCATCCTGCACGCCCGCCGGCTCCACGACGCCCGGGGCGAGCGCGCGGGTCTGGCACCCGACGAGGCCTCCCGGCGCCACCCCGTGCTGGTCGTCCCCGGCCTCTACCTCGCCGAGGACTCCCTGCTCGACTGGCTCGCGGCCTACGCCGGGGCCGGCGGCCACCTCGTCCTCGGCCCCCGCACCGGCTACGCCGACCAGGAGGCGCGGGCCCGCCACGAGACCGCCCCGCCGCGGCTGACGGCCGCCGCGGGCGTCCGGTACGACGAGTTCAGCAACCTGACCGCGGACCTCCCCGTGCGCTCCGCCCCCGGCAGTCCGCTGGACCTGACGGCGGGCGCCGTCGCGACCCGCTGGGTCGAGGGCCTAACGGCCACCGACGCCACCGTGCTGGCCGGCTACGAGCACCCCCACTTCGGCCGCTGGCCCGCCGTCACCACCCGCGCCCACGGCGCGGGCCGGGTGACCACCGTCGGCACCGTGCCCGGCCGCGACCTCGCCCGGGAGCTCGCCGCCTGGCTGGCCCCGGCTGCCGTCGGCGCCTGGCGCGACCTGCCCGCTTCCGTGACCGCGACGACCGGCACCTCCCCGGACGGACGCCGTATCCACGTGGTCCACAACTGGAACTGGCAGCCCGTCGACGTCCCGGCCCCCGTGGCGCTCACCGACGTCCTGAACGGCACCGCCGTCACGGCCGGCGAGCCGCTCTCCCTCGGCGCCTGGGACGTACGGGTGTTGGTCGCGAACTGAACGCGAAGGCGGCGCACCTGCTCGGCGGCGTCCGAGGACGAGGAACCCCGGCCGCCGCGCGGCCGGGGTTCCTCAGGACGCCGGGTACCGGTTCCCGGATGGAGCGGGCGGGGTCAGCGCTGCAGGGTGAGCACGCCCGGCCGGTACGGCAGTTGGATGTAGGAAGTGCCGTCCGAGTTGGGGTTCCTGCCCTGGTAGAGGAGCTGCAGGTTGCAGGGGTCGACGGTCATGGTCTGGTCGGGGTTGTTGCGGACCAGGTCACCGTGGCTGATGTCGTTGGTCCAGGTGGCACCGCTGTTGGCCAGGCCGGCGAAGGGGTTGCTCGCGGTGGCGGCCTGCGGGGTCCACGAGCCGTTCAGGCTGGTGGCGGTGAAGGAGCGGAAGTAGCGGTGCTCGTTCGCGTCCCGGGCCTCGACGATCATGAGGTACTGGTTCTGGCCCTGGACCTTGTAGACCTGGGGCGCCTCGAAGAGGTTCTGCACCGTGTCGCTCATGACCGTGGTGTACGAGGAGCCGAAGTTGCCGGGGAAGTTGCCGATCGGCATGCCGGCCCGGTAGATGCTGCCGTTGTCACCGGCGAAGAACAGGTACATGTTCTGGTCGTCGGCGATCAGGGTCGGGTCGATCGGGCCTCCGGTGGGGAGGCTGCCGGTGAACAGCGCCTGCGGCGCCGACCAGCCGTTGGGGTTGGTGGGGTCGCTGGACGTGCGGTAGGTGAAGGGCCAGGCGGTGCCCCACCCAAGTGAGGCCAGCACCCAGGTGTTCTTGGGCGCGAAGTAGAACAGCTGGGGCGCCACCGCGGACGAGGACATGACGGTCTGGGTGGCCGAGGCCATGCCCGACCAGTTCGTGAAGGGAGCGAATCCCATCGACTTCCACGACGTTCCGTCGGAGTAGGTCGCGTAGACCAGGTGCTTGCCGTTGTAGACCACGTCGGTGAAGTCCTTGAGCGCGGCTCCCCCGTTCACCGGCTCCGCCAGCGGACCGGTCGAGGTCCACCGGTACGTCGACGGGAGAGCACACGTGGTACCCGTCCCGGACAGGCCGGTCCACTGCTGGTTGCCGGCGCCGCTGCAGTTCCAGAGCTGCACCGCCGTGCCGTTGGCCGTACCGGCGCCCGACACGTCCAGGCACAGCCCGGACTCCACGCCGACCACCGTGCCGTCGGCGTTCACCCGCCACTGCTGGTTCGCGGCGCCGGTGCAGGACCAGATCTCCACCCGGGTGCCGGCCGTGGTGGCGTGGCCCGGAACGTCCAGGCACTTGTTGCCGTACACGGTCAGTTGGTTGGCGGACGTCACCGTCCACTGCTGGTTGGTCCCGCCCGTGCAGTCCCAGATCTGCAGGAGCGTGCCGTCGGCCTGGCCGCCGTTCGGCACGTCGAGGCACCGACCGGAACCCGTACCACGCAGGGCACCGCCGGTGGCCGCCTGCGCCGGAACTGCGACGAGCATCGCCGCCAGCGCCACCACGGCCGCGACCACGGCGGTGAGCACTACGGACGGAGGTCTGCGGGTGGAACCCTGTCCGGGCATGGGGATCTCCTTCTCTGAGACGTGCAGCTTTCACACGGCTCGTTGTTGTTTACATGCCTGCAACCTGACGGCACGCGCCAGGAGTTGGGATCGGCCGACGACGAAGCCTCACGTCTGCTCGTCGGATCTCGGAAGCCCCCCGTACGAGCGCTTCTCCCGGCAGGAGCGAGGGAGCGGGCGCAGGGGTGCACCCCCGGCCGGCCGTGGGCGGAGGCGTTGCCGGCGGCCGAGTCGGTGCGGATGGACTGCGGCTCGAATGTTAACGCTAACAATCCAGGGGCGAAGTAGTCCTCCTGTCGACAGGCGACGAGATCTTCGATGTGAGCGGAGTCAATACCCGCCCGCCTGGGCACGTCAAGATGTCTGCAACGACTTTCGCAACCGGGGTGGCCGACCCCCACACCACGCACACCGCCGTCGCCCCGACCGGCCCTTGGGCACTACCTGCCGCAGTGTCATCTTTCAGTCGACGCGGCCGGCCTCCACAGAGCCCTGAAGGTCCACAGCAGGTTGGAGCTACTGCTGTAGGTGCACTGCTTGGTGACGGAGCCCGACGCGACGCCGCCGCCCCCGACGCGCGGTCCGCCGTGCCTACGGGACGGGCCGGGCGGCACGGATGCCGCGTGGGGACACCCCGAGTTCACGACGGCAGGTCTTGTTGAACGCCTGGAGGTCGGGGATGCCCACCGAGGCGGCGACAGCCGGGATGGAGAGCGTGGTGGCGTGCAGGAAGTGCCGTGCCCGCTCCATCCGCCGGGCCCGGATGTAGCCGACCACCGTCTCTCCCGTGGCAACCCGGAACAGCCGCGTCAGGTGGTTGTGGGAGACGCCGACTGTCTCCGCGATCTCCGGCACCGTCAGGGGCTCGGTCAGCCGCGCCTCGATCAGGGCCACTGCGGCTGCCACCGCAGGATGGACGGCCTGCGCGCTCCGTTCCCGTGGCGGGGTGAGCCCGGCGATCCGCCACAGGGCACCCCACACCTCGGCGACCGCCCGCGCGGGCGTGTGCGGCCAGGCGGCCAACGCCTGCTGCAGCTGCGCGGTGAGGAAACCCAGTTCCGGACCGGCCTGCTGGATCACCGGAATGCTCCTGGCCGCTCCCCCGACTCCCAGCCGGAGGTGGACGTAGAGGTGCTCGGAGCGGCCTCGGTAGCGGTAGCGGACTTCGGTCCCGGGCGGTACGAGGCTGACCCGGCCGGGACGGATCGAGTGCTCGGTACCGTCGACCGTCAAGTCGGCCTCGTAGCCGTACAGATGGAGCTGCCACAGGTCCGGCAGCGAGAACACGTCCTCGTGGCCTGCCGGCCCGTGCACGCCGGTGCCGACGGCGGCGACTTCCGGCGGCTCGTCGAGACGGGCAATGGCCGCGTGCATGGTCACGTGTTCTACCACGGCGTCCGCAGCCCGATCCAGGGGTGTGCACCTCGGCTCACCCTCGGGCGGCATGGTGATAATCGACCACAACTGGGTGAACCAGGCCCACGCGGCGGGACCGCGGGCAGGCCTAGCGTGGCCGCCATGGAGAACGAACAGGAACTGCTCAGCTCAGTACAGATGGCGCGCTTCGTCGCGCGCGGATCGCTGCGGCTGGACGCGGTGGTCCCGGCGTCGCTGAACGCCGAGGGCCTGGAGGTGCTGGCCGACGACGTGCCGCCGGTGCCGTACGGGACACCACTGTCCGCGGCCTACCCCGAAGGCTCGTTCGTCCGCAGGCTGCTCGAACTGCCGCGGGTCGCAGGGGCCCTGCGCAGCCTGGTCGGCCCCGAGCCGTGGGTGGACCACCACTTCGTGCACACGCGCGAACCTCACGGCGGCGAGGCCCAGGCGCTGCACGGGGATGCCATCATCGACGTCCGGCCGGACGCCTTCGACGTGCAGCTGATGTACTACCCGCAGGCGGTGACGCTGGAGATGGGCGGCACCCTGAGCGTGCCGGGCAGCCATCTGCGCCGGATCAACGAGTCGGACACCGGCCGCTACCAGAACCTGCGCGGCCAGGACCGGCTGGTCTGCCCGGCCGGGACGGTGGTGTTTCTGCACCACGGCCTCTGGCACGGGGGCCGGCGCAACGACAGCGACACGCTGCGCTACATGTTCAAGATCCGCTTCAATCCGACGGTGCGTCAGCAACGGCTGTGGGACACCTCGGATCTCCACGATCCGCAGGTGGACGCGGAGTTGGACGCGATGTTCCCGTGGTACGAGGGAGCGACCGGTCGCCTGGAGCGGTACAACCGCATCCTGCTGTGGCGGGCGCTGACCGGCGACGACAGCTACGACCTCGACCACTGGGTGACCAGGGTCTCCAACCGCCCCCAGGGGAAGGCGTCATGACGACCGACACGACCACCACGACCACCACGACCGACACAGCCCGGCAGCAGGTGCTGGTGCTCTACCTGTCCAACTCCGCACTGGACTCCTCCGTCGTCGGCTGGGCGAGGTACGACGGCACCGGCCGCACCTCTCCCACCACCGGCGACAGCGACGAGCCGCCGTACGGGACAGGAGTGGCGGCGCTCCGGGACGGCTGGCGGCTGTTCCAGGCCGCTCAACTGATCCCGCCGCACCCGGGTCACGAGTACGATGTCTCCTTCCTCAAGCACGAGTTCTTCTTCGAACGGATCGTCGACACCCCGGCAGCGGAGTGACGATGACGCCCCTTCGGGCCACGGTGACGGGTGCCGCCCCCGTGCCCCCCGGCCGCCGCACTGCCGAGGGTGCGACCCGGCTCGCGTCGTGCACTGGATCAGGACCATCCCCTGAACGAGGACGAAATGACTGAGGCGAATCTCGTCGTGCTGTCGGCCGCTGACGCGGCCCTCACGCTCGACACCACCGGACCGGAACTGCCCCGGGTGCTGCACTGGGGCGCCGATCCCGGCTTCCGCGCCGGCGACGCCGCGCAGGTCCTCGACGCCATGGGCCGCACCCGGCACCACCAGGCCGGGAGCCTGATGCCCTCCCAGGGGCAGGGCGCGGGCTGGTTCGGACGTCCGACCCTGGCCGGGCACCGCGACGGCCGGGTCCGCCCTCCGCGCTTCGAGCTCGCCGAACCGGTCGCCGTACGCGCCGAGGACAGCCGGGGCGGCACCGTCAACGTGCGGGCCCAGGACCCCGGCGCGGGGCTCGCGCTGCACACCGAACTGCAGATGACCGAGCAGGGCGTGGTGCGGCTGCGCCACACCCTGACCAACACGGCGGCGGACACCTACACCCTGGAGGTGCTGGCGTGCGTGCTCCCGGTGCCCGCCCACGCCGCGGAACTGCTGGACTTCACGGGCCGCTGGGCCCGTGAGCGCTCCCCGCAGCGAGCCCCGCTGCGGCACGGCGTGTGGTCGAGGGAGAGCCGGCGCGGCCGCACCGGCTTCGACGCCGGACTGCTGCTCGCCGGCACCGAGGGGTTCGGCTTCCGGCACGGCGACGTCTGGGGCGTGCACCCCGCCTGGAGCGGCAACCACGTCCAGTACGCGGAGCGCCTCCCCGACGGGACGACCGTCCTCGGCGGCGGCGAACTGCTCGCCGCGGGTGAGATCCGGCTGGCGGAGGGCGAGTCGTACCGGACCCCGTGGGTGTACTTCGCTACCTCCGGCACGGGCCTGGACGGGATCAGCCGCGGCTTCCACGACCTGCTCCGCAGCCGCCCCCAGCACCCGAACACCGCCCGGCCCGTCACCATGAACATCTGGGAGGCCGTCTACTTCGACCACGACCCCGAACGGGTACGCACCATCGCGGACACCGCGGCGACGGTCGGCGTGGAGCGGTTCGTCGTGGACGACGGCTGGTTCCGCCACCGCCGCCACGACCGCGCCGGCCTCGGCGACTGGTACGTCGACGAGAAGGTGTGGCCCGACGGGCTGCGCCCGCTCGCCGACCACGTCCACGGGCTCGGCATGCAGTTCGGCCTCTGGTTCGAACCCGAGATGGTCAACCCCGACTCCGACCTCGCCCGCGCCCACCCCGACTGGTTCCTCGCCGACCCCGAACGCCTCCCGTACGAGCAGCGCACCCAGCACGTCCTGGACGTCGCGCACCCCGACGCCCACGCCTACCTGCTGGAGCGGATCAGCACCCTCGTCGGGGAGGTGGGCATCGACTACATCAAGTGGGACCACAACCGCGACCTCGCCGACGCCGTCCACGACGGTCGCCCCGGCGTGCACGCCCAGACCACGGCGGTCTACCGGCTCCTGGACGAACTGCGCGGCCGCCACCCCGGGCTGGAGATCGAGTCCTGCTCCTCCGGCGGCGCCCGCACCGACCTCGGCATCCTCGAACGCACCGACCGGATCTGGGGATCGGACAACATCGACCCGATCGAACGCCAGGCCATCCAGCGCTGGACCGGCCTGCTCCTGCCCTACGAGCTGATCGGCTCCCACGTCGGCTCCTCCCCCGCCCACATCAGCCACCGCACCACCGCCCTCGCCTTCCGCTGCGCCACCGCCCTGTTCGGCCACGCCGGCATCGAGGCCGACATCTCCGGCTGGCCGCGGGAGGACCTGACCGCGCTCGCCGCGTGGATCGACGCCTACAAGCAGCTGCGGCCGCTGCTCCACCGCGGCGACGTCGTCCGCACCGACCACCCCGACCCGGCCGCCTGGGTCCACGGCGTCGTCTCACGGGACCGGGCCCACGCCGTCTTCGCGTACGTCCAGCTGGAGACCTCCGCCGCCGAGAACGGCGCGCCCGTACGCCTCCCGGGCCTGGAGCCCGAGACCCGCTACGTCGTGCGGGTGCGCCCCGAGCTCTCCTCCCCCGAACACACCTGGCCCGCCTGGGCTCGGCGCACGGCCGCGCTCACCCTGACCGGCCGGTACCTGGCCCAGGTCGGCCTGGCCGCTCCGGGCCTGACCCTCTGCCCCGGCCAGGCGCTGGTCGTCGAGGCGCAGGCACAGCCGTCGGCCTCGTAGGAGTGATCCTCCGCCCCGGCTGCAGGAGCAGGACCCCGGCAGCCGGGGCGGAGGTGTGTCGAGGGCTCCGGCGAGCTCTGGTTCACGCCGCCTCCGGCAAGTCCGGCTGGCCGCAAGTCTCTTGACGCACCGCCACCGTTTCCTTGGGTTGAACCAGGAATCGAAGCGCTTCGATCGACTCATCCGACCGGCAACCACCGCATCGAGCCGCTCACGGAGCGCCGCGGCGAGGCGCGCCGACGGTGGAGGAAGCACTCGGGCACCAGCCGTCCCGGCAGGCCCGCTCGCCCCCGACCGGCCCCCGGGCCGGCGTCTCTCGGCCGGCCCCCTGTCCACCACGTTTCTCGGGAGCACACACACCCGCCATGACCACGGTCCCGCTTCCTGCGTCAGGCCTCAGGGGGTGTCAGCCGGGCCACGACGTCGGCGCCTTCCCGGACGAAGACCGGGATGCGCTCCAGCGGGGCATCGGCGTCCAGCGTCGTTCCGCCCTCCAGCACACCGCCGGTGGCCGGGTCGCACCAACGGGTGCCGGACGGCAGGTACACCCGGCGGGCCCGGACGCCCGCCTCGTACACGGGTGCCACCAGCAGGTCGGGGCCGAGCAGGAACTGGTCGTCCACCTCCCAGGTGCGCTCGTCCTCGGGGAAGTCGAAGAACAGCGGTCGCATGGGCGGGGCGCCGGTGCGGTGGGCATCCTCGGACAGGCCGTGCAGGTACGGGCGCAGGCGCTCGCGCAGCAGGAGGTGGTCGCGGAGGACGCCGTACGCCTCCGCCCCGTACGACCAGACCTCGTTCGGCCCGCCGGTCATGTCCGTGGCGAAGGCGGGGTAGTTGGGTGCGCGGTCCCCGTGCAGCCGCATGACCGGGCTGAAGGTGCCGTACTGGAACCACCGGATCAGCAGCTCACGGTACGCCGGGTCGTCGGGGTCGCCGCCGAAGAAGCCGCCGATGTCGGTGTTCCACCAGGGGATGCCGCTCATCGCGACGTTCAGCCCCGCCCTGATCTGGCGCCCGAGGGAGTCGAAGGTCGTGGGGATGTCACCGGACCACAGCAGGGCCCCGTGGCGCTGGCTGCCCGCCCACGCCGAGCGGACCAGTGACAGCGGCCGGTCCTCGCCCACCGCGCGCAGGCCCTCGGCCACCGCACGGACGTGCTCCAGCGGGTAGAGGTTCGCGGCCTCGGCGGCCGGCCCGGCCGCGTAGACGGCGCGGTCGGCGATCCCCGGGGGCACGTCGGGTTCACAGGCGTCCAACCAGAAGCACGCCACCCCCAGCGAGCGGTAGTTGTCGTTCAGCCGCCGCCACAGTTCGGCGCGGGCTCCGGGGTGGGTGGCGTCGTAGTACGCCATCGGATGGATCAGAGCCTGCCCGCTGTGCCGGGACGGCCACGGGAAGGTCAGCAGGCCGCCACCCGCGTCCCGTACGAGGTGCCCGGCCGAGCGGAGCCCGTCGTACGCGTCGCTTCCGGGCTCGACGGTGGGCCACACCGAGACGGCGAGCTTCACTCCGAGCTCCGACAGCTCCTCGACCATGGCGGCGGGGTCGGGCCACTCGCTCTCCTCGAAGCGCCAGTCGCCCATCCTCGGCCAGTGGAAGAAGTCGCAGACGATGACGGACAGCGGAAGTCCGCGTTCCTTGTACTCCCGGGCCACCGCGAGGAGTTCGTCCTGGGTGCGGTAGCGCAGCTTCGACTGCCAGAAGCCCGACGCCCATTCGGGCAGCAGGGGCGGACGGCCGGTGGCCAGGGTGTAGGCGTCCAGGATCCGGGCCGGGGTGTCACCGGCGGTGATCCAGTAGTCGATGCGCCCGCCGCCGTCGGCGGTCCACCGGGTGGTGTCGGCGCCCAGTTCGACGCGGCCGGTGGCGGGGTTGTTCCAGAGCAGTCCGTAGCCGCGCGAGGAGTGCAGGAAGGGGACGGCCGCCACGGTGTTGGCCTGGACGAGGTCGATCACACAGCCCTTCTGGTCCAGGCGTCCGTGCAGGTGCTGCCCCAGGCCGTGCAGCCGTTCGCCGGCGTAGGCCTCGAAGGACTGTTCCGTCCGGCCGCCCGCCGCGTGGACGCGGGATTCGGCGTGGTGGGTGTGCGGGCTCCGCTCGGCGAGGAGTTCGCGGCCCGACACGGCGTGGTGGAACCTCAGTCGGCCGTCCGCCGAGGCCTCGACGGCGATGCGGCCGTTGACCAGGCGGGCACAGCCGTCGTCCGAGACGGACGCTTCGGCCTGCGGGCAGGACGAGGGGGCCTCCAACGCCCCGGGGGCGGCGGGATCGATGCTCCCGGACGCGGCGCGCACCCGGAGGGCGTCCTGTCCCCAGGGCTCGATGCGGAGGACTTCTGCGGCGGTGTGCCGTTCCAGGCCTCCCGCGCGGATGCTGTAGGACAAGGGTGGTTCCTCTGTTCACGTGGCGAGTGGATGCCGTCGGATGCGGGCGGATGCGGGCGGATGCGGGGCCCCGTGCTTGGGGGTCGGACCGTGGACGACGAAGTACTCCAGCGACTGGTCCTCGACACTGAACTGCACCTGGCCCACCGACTCGGAGCCGACCTCGTAGGACACCCTGCCCGGATGGTTGACGAAGACGCCGTAACCCCGGTTCGTCAGATGGAACGGGACGTTCTTGTACGCCTGCTCGCTGCTGGTGCCGCCGTCCGCCTGCCAGATGTCCACCACCTGACCGTTGCGCACGAACGGCGTGAACCGCTCCCCCAGGCCGTACACCAGCTCCCCCACCCCCAGGGACAACTGACCGAGCATGTGGTGGCGGCCCTCGGCGTCGGTGACAAAACCGGTGCCGCGCTCGCCCACCGTGGTCAGCACCCGGCCGCCCGCGGTGAACTTCATCGGACAGGTTCCTCCGTCCGCGCACCATGCGCGGTGATCAGACCCCGGAACCAGTCGTAACTGTCCTTCGGGGTACGGGCCAGAGTGTCGTAGTCGACGCGGACAAGACCGAACCGCTGCTCGTAGCCGCGCGCCCACTCGAAGTTGTCCAGCAGGGACCACACGTAGTAGCCGCGCACGTCGACACCGGCCGCGACGGCGTCGGCGACGGCGGCGAGGTGGCCCGCCAGGTAGGCGATCCGTTCGGTGTCGTAGACGCGGCCGTCGGGGGTGACGCTGTCGGCCTCGGCGGAGCCGTTCTCGGTGATCCAGAGCGGCGGGAGCTGCGGGTAGCGGGCGTCCAGGTCGACGAGCAGCTCGGTGAACGCGGACGGGACGACGGGCCAGCCCATGGTGGTGAGCCGGGTGCCATAGGGGTTCGACTCGGCGACGCCGATGTCCGCGGCGGTGCGCAGTCCGGGTTCGGCCTCGTGGTGCGGGGCGGCCTCGACGGTGACCGGCCGGTAGAAGTTGATGCCGACGAAGTCCATTGGCGCGCCGATGAGTTGCAGGTCTCCCGGTCGGCGCCAGGGGCCGTCGGCCAGGCCTTCCCAGGTCTCGGCCTCGTGCGCGGGGTAGCGCGCGGCGAACAGCGGCTCGGTCCAGACCTCGTTGTGCAGCACCTCGGCCCGACGCAGGGCTGCGAGGTCCTCGGGCCGGTCGGAGGCGGCGTGCAGGCGGTCGAGGTTGAGCGTGATGCCGACCTCGCCGGCGCCGGCGGCCCGTAGCTCCCGGACGGCCAGTCCGTGGCCGACCAGCAGGTGGTGGGCGGCCGCCAGGGCCCCGCGGCCCTCCCGGGCGCCGGGCGCGTGCCGGCCCTCGGCGTAGCCGACGAAGGCGGAGCAGAACGGCTCGTTGAGGGTGATCCAGCGTTCGACCCGGTCCCCGAAGCGGTCGGCGGCGACGTTCGCGTACTCGGCGAAGGCCTCGGCGGTCTCGCGGACCCGCCAGCCACCGCGGTCCTCCAGGGCCTGCGGCAGGTCCCAGTGGTAGAGGGTGGCGGCGGGCGCGATGCCGGCGGCGAGCAGTTCGTCGATCAGCCGGTCGTAGAAGTCCAGGCCCTTCTGGTTGACCTGGCCGGTGCCCTGCGGCAACAGGCGCGGCCAGGAGAGCGAGAAGCGGTAGCCGTCGACGCCGAGCCGGCGGAGCAGGGCGACGTCCTCGGGGTAGCGGTGGTAGTGGTCGCAGGCGGTGTCGCCGGTGGCGCCGCCGAGGGTACGGCCCGGGGTGTGGCTGAAGGTGTCCCAGATGGACGGGCCCCGGCCGTCCTCGTCGTGGGCGCCCTCGATCTGGTAGGCGGCGGTGGCCGCGCCGAAGCGGAAGCCCGGGGGCAGTTCCGGGAAGTCCAGGGTACTCACGTCACCTCATGGGGTCTCGGGCAGTTCGGGCACGGGTCGCGGTGGTGCGGTCACCACGTCGGCGCCAGCCCGCGCTCGCGCAGCCAGGCCAGCTGGACGGGCGGGTTCGAGCCGCAGCCCCCGACCCACTGGGTGCCCTCTCCCACGCCCCGGTCCGGAGTGTCGTGGCCCTGCCCCCGGCTGTCCACGACCAACTGGGCACAGCCGGCCGCGGACCAGAACAGGTGCTCGGTGGGCAGCCCGCGGCCGCCGCTGTATCCCATGTAGGTGACGACGACGGGCAACGGGCCTTCCGCA
>NZ_JBHWIV010000095.1:0-31116 GCF_042731675.1 Kitasatospora sp. NPDC059827
GTCTTCTGCGGCTTGACGCCCCGTCCGACGTTTCAAACTCTAGCCGATCCCCGCTCCGAAAAGCGAATCCGGCCGCAATCCGATAAACAGCGCACGCCGAATAAGCACCGAGCCGAGACGCGAAAAAGCGAAACGACCGGCACGAACCGGAAGAGGTGTTTCAAGGGATTGGCTGCCTCAGGACCGTCCGCGCAGATGCGTGTCCGGTGCTCCCTGTCGGGCAGCTCGAAGAACTGTACGCGCATCTGAGTCCGGATGCAAACGGCCTGCAAAAGGGGGGCAGGCCGGACCCCGGGGAGAGGGGTCCGGCCTGCCCGGTGCGAGAGCTCGGCGAGCCCTGCGGGCTCAGCTGTTGGTGGGGAAGCCGAGGTTGATGCCGCCGTGCGAGGGGTCCAGCCAGCGCTGGGTCACGGCCTTGCCGCGGGTGAAGAACTGGACGCCGTCCGGGCCGTACGCGTGGGCGTCGCCGAACAGCGAGGCCTTCCAGCCGCCGAAGGAGTAGTAGGCGACCGGCACCGGGATCGGCACGTTGATGCCGACCATGCCGACCTCCACCTCGAACTGGAAGCGCCGGGCCGCGCCGCCGTCGTTGGTGAAGAGGGCGGTCCCGTTGCCGTACGGGTTGGCGTTGATGAGCGCCAGGCCCTCGTCGTAGGAGGCGACGCGCACGACGGAGAGGACCGGGCCGAAGATCTCGTCGTTGTAGACGGACATGCCGGGCTTCACGTGGTCGAACAGCGTGGGGCCGAGCCAGAAGCCGTCGGCGGTCGGGCTGCCGTTCTTGTCCTCGGCGGTGACCGGGTGCTTGCGGCCGTCCACGGCGAGCTCGGCGCCGTCGGCGAGGCCGGACTCCACGTAGGAGGTGACCTTGTCACGGTGCTGGCCGGTGACCAGCGGGCCCATCTCGGAGTCGCCGTTGCAGCCGGGGCCGACCTTCAGGGTGGCGATCCGCTGCTTGATCTTGTCGACCAGCTCGTCGCCGATCGGGTCGACGGCGACCAGGACGGAGACCGCCATGCAGCGCTCGCCGGCCGCGCCGAAGCCGGCGTTGACGGCGGCGTCGGCGGCGAGGTCGAGGTCGGCGTCGGGCAGCACCAGCATGTGGTTCTTCGCGCCGCCGAGGGCCTGGACGCGCTTGCCGTAGCGGGTGCCGGTCTCGTACACGTAGCGGGCGATCGGGGTGGAGCCGACGAAGCTGACGGACTTGACGTCCGGGTGCTCCAGCAGGCGGTCGACGGCCACCTTGTCGCCGTGCACGACGTTGAAGACGCCGTCCGGCAGGCCGGCCTCCTTCCACAGCCCGGCCAGGAAGTTGGCCGCGGACGGGTCCTTCTCGGAGGGCTTCAACACGACGGTGTTGCCGGCCGCGATGGCGATCGGGAAGAACCACATCGGCACCATGGCCGGGAAGTTGAACGGCGAGATGATCGCGACCGGGCCGAGCGGCTGGCGGATCGAGTAGACGTCGATGCCGGTGGAGGCCTGCTCGGTGAAGCCGCCCTTGACCAGCTGCGGGATGCCGCAGGCGTACTCGACGACCTCCAGGCCGCGGGCGATCTCGCCCAGCGCGTCCGAGTGCACCTTGCCGTGCTCGGACACGATGATCTCGGCGAGCTCGTCGCGGCGGGCGTTCAGCAGCTCGCGGAAGGCGAAGAGCACCGTGCTGCGCCGGGCCACCGAGGCGGTGCGCCACTCGGCGAAGGCCGAGGCGGCGGCGGCCACGGCCTGGTCGACCTCGGCGATCCCGGCGAAGTCGACCTGGCCGGCGACCTGGCCGGTGGCCGGGTCGAAGATGTCGCCGCGGCGGGGCGCCGCACCGGCGGTGGCGACCGACCGGCCGCCGATCCAGTGAGTGATGTGCTTGCTCAAGTCCGTCTGCCTCCGAAGTCCCGGGCGGCGTCCTGCCACCGGTCCGGTCTGGCGCCGCCCGCGAGAGGGTCGGGCGACGGAATTCACGGGGCTACCGCGCTCGTCCCCCAGTCTGGTCGCCTCCGGAGCGCGGCTCAACGAACAGGCTGACGGGGATCGCGGATTCAGCCTTACAGGTCGTCCGGTCGCTGCGCCGAACGGGTGGGACCGCCGCTCGGCGGCTCAGGACTCCTCGTCCTCCAGGTACGGGTCGTGCAGCCCGTCCGCCGCCTCCTGGGTCTCCAGCAGGTCCAGCCGCAGGTCCTGTGCCCAGGCCAGCGCCCACCGCTTGAGCCCGTCCACGGCACCGGCCTCGACACCGCGGGCGCGGAACCGGCCGTCCGCGGCCTCGGCCAGCGTCTCCAGCCGGTCGGCGAGCCCGCTCGGCTGGAAGTCCGGGTCCAACTCGGCGGCCAGGGCGAGCAGTTCCCCCTCACGGTAGTCGCGGGTGAGGGCGTGCACGTCGATCAGGTCCCGCGGCATGCCCCGGTCGACCAGCAGCGCGGTGGTGAGCGCCGCCGCGTCCTCCAGGGCGACCACCGGCAGCACCAGCGGGGGCCCGTCCGCCTCCGGGGCGCCGAAGTCCAGCCGGACCGGCCGGTGGCCGAGCGGCTCCTTCCGCAGCTCCACCGAGTGGGTCCGCCCGCCCAGCGCCAGCCGTACGGTCAGCTGTTCCAGCCGCGGCGTGCCGGGCCGCTCGGCGACCCCGCCGCCCGCCGCGCGGTACGCCTCCGTCAGCGCGGCGGCCACCTCGGGCAGGTCGGCCCCGCCGGTGGCCAGGGTGAGTCCGTCCTGCCGGCAGGCCGGGACCCCGTGGGCGCGCAGCGCGTGCCCGCCGGCCAGCGCCAGCCCGTACCGGGTGCAGACGGGCTCGGCGAGGGCGGCCAGGCGCAGCTGGGCGGGGCCCGGCCGGAGGGAGGCGTCGACGGCGTGCGGGGCGGTGGTCACGCCTCCAGTCTGGCCCGGGCGCCCGCCCCGCGCGCTGCCACCCGCGAACCGCCCACGAGCCGCCACCCACCACCCGCGAACCGCCCACGAGCCGCCACCCACCGCCCGCGAGCCGCCCACGGCGCCCACGGCCCCCGCGTTACCGGCCGCCGAGCCCGGCCGCCGCCTCGTGCAGGGCCAGCTCCAGCAGCACCGGGTCGTTGAGCCGCCCGGACCCGTCGGGCGGCACCAGCCAGCGCACGCCCCGGCTGCGGCGTCGGGGGTGCGGGACGACGATCCAGGTGCCCTCCCCCGCGCAGCGCACCCCGGTGCCGACCCAGCGGGCGGCGGTGCCGACGGGCACCAGGAAGCTGACGTGCTCCTCGCCGAAGTCGGTGAGGACCGGGCCGCAGAAGCCGGTGTCCAGCACGTCCAGTGCCGGTCGCCCGAGCCGCCCGGGGACGGCGAGGACGTCCCAGCGGCGCCCGGCCGGTAGCAGGACCAGGCCCAGCCCGGTGCGTTCCCACTGCTCCCGGAAGTCCTCCGGGTCCGCTGCCACCTGGGCGAGCCAGTGCAGTCCGGTGCTCTCCATGTCGTGTCCCCGCTCCTCGCCGTTTCCTACGGTCGGACGCGGCGGGAGTGCGAGACCCGCCGTCACCGAGGAGAGGCGGACGGCGGGTCCCTCTTACACGGGTCGCGGGAGATACCCCCGATCGGTGGCGGTCAGCTGTCGAAGCCGAGCCCCATCCGGTCGAGGGTGCGCAGCCAGAGGTTGCGGTGGCCGCCGTTGCGGTCGGCGTGCTCCAGCGAGCGGGTGGTGATCTCGATCCCGGCCCAGCGCACCGGTTCGGGCGGGAACGGCAGCGGCTTGGAGCGCACCATGTCCAGCGAGGTGCGCTCGGTGCGCTCGCCGGCCAGCAGGTCGAGCATCACCTCGGCCCCGAAGCGGGTGGCGCCGACGCCGAGCCCGGTGTAGCCGACGGCGTAGGCGACCTTGCCCCGGTAGGCGGTGTCGAAGAAGGCCGAGAACCGGCTGCAGGTGTCGATGGCGCCGCCCCAGGCGTTGGTGAAGCGCAGCCCCTCCAGCTGCGGGAAGCAGCGGAAGAAGTGGTTGGCCAGGGTGCGGAAGGTCTCCGGGCGCTGGTCGTACTCGTGCCGGACGTGGCCGCCGTAGTGGTAGACGGCGTCGTAGCCGCCCCAGAGGATCCGGTTGTCGGCGGACAGCCGGAAGTAGTGGAACTTGTTGGCGCTGTCGCCGAGCCCCTGCCGGCCGCGCCAGCCGATCGAGGCGAGCTGCTCGTCGCTGAGCGGCTCGGTCATCAGCGCGTAGTCGTACACGGGGACGACGTACGGACGGACGCGCTTGAGCAGGGACGGGAAGACGTTGGTGCCGAGGGCGACCCTGCGGGCGAAGACCCGGCCGTACGGGGTGCGGGCGGCCATGCCGCTGCCGTGCTCGCGCAGCTCGGTGGCCCGGGTGTGCTCGAAGATCCGGACGCCCAGGCCCAGGCAGGCCTCCTTGAGGCCCCAGGCGAGCTTGGCGGGGTGGACCATCGCCACCCCGTCCTTGTCCCAGAGGCCGCCGAGGAAGGTCGGCGAGTTCACCTCGGCGCGCAGCTGGTCGGCGTCCAGGACGGTGAGGTCGAAGCCGTAGCGGGCGACGGCCTCGGCGACCTCGTGCAGTTCCTCGACCTGGTGCGGCTGGGTGGCGACGTCGATCTCGCCGGTGCGCTCCCACTCGGCGTCGATGCCGTAGCGCTTGAGGGTGGCCTCGATGCCGTCCAGGTTGGCGGCGCCGAGGCGTTCCAGCTGGGCGAGTTCGGAGGGCCAGCGCTCCAGGCCGTTGCCGAAGCCGTGGGTGAGGCTGGCCGCGCAGAATCCGCCGTTGCGCCCGGACGCGGCCCACCCGACCTCGTTGCCCTCGACCAGGACGACGTCCAGCGAGGGGTCGCGCTCCTTGGCGATGAGCGCGGTCCACAGTCCGGAGTAGCCGCCGCCGACGACCAGCAGGTCGCAGGTGGTGTCGCCGACCAGGGCGGGCAGCGCCTCGGGCCGGCCGGGATCCTCCAGCCAGAAGGGGGTGGGCCTGGCGTCACTGAGTGCGCGGGCGGATTCCATGCATTATCAGCCACTTTCCACGAATAGGTGATGGTACGAACCACCGCTGCCGACCGTACGTCAGGCGGTGGCCTTGCGGCGGTTGCCGAGCCACTGGCCGGCCACGGTCAGCGCGACCGCGGCCACGAACATCGCGGTGCCGATGACGTTCACCTGCACCGGGATGCCGCGCTGCGAGGCGCCCCAGACGAACATCGGGAAGGTGACCGTGGTCGGGCCCGAGTTGAACTGGGTGATGATGAAGTCGTCGAAGGAGAGCGCGAAGCTGAGCAGCGCGCCGGCGGCGATGCCGGGGGCGGCCAGCGGGAGGGTGACCCGCAGGAAGGTCTGGACGGGGGTCGCGTAGAGGTCCTGGGCGGCCTGTTCGAGCCTCGGGTCCATGCTCATCACGCGGGCCTTGACCGCCGTCACGACGAAGCTCAGGCAGAACATGATGTGGGCGATGAGGATGGTGGTGAAGCCGAAGGGGATCCGCATGTTGAGGAACAGCGTCCCCAGCGAGGCGGCCATGACGACTTCGGGCATGGCCATCGGCAGGAAGATCATCGCGGTGGTGGCCGAGCGGCCGCGGAAGCGGTAGCGGGCCAGCGCGAAGGCGACCATGGTGCCGAGCACGGTGGCGCCGACGGTGGCGAGCACCGCGATCTGCAGGCTGAGCGAGAGCGACTGGCACATGTCGGCCACGCCGCAGGGGTTGGTCCAGGCGTCGGTGGAGAACTCGTTCCACTCGTAGTTGAACTTGCCGACCGGCTTGTTGAACGAGAAGGCCAGCACGACCAGGTTGGGCAGCACCAGGTAGGCCAGGGCCAGCAGGCCGGCCAGGACCACCAGGTGGGCGCGGACCCACTTCAGGATGCGGGACATCAGACCAGTTCCTCCGTCCCGGCCTTGCGCATGTAGACCGTCACCATGCCCAGGATCAGGGCCATCAGGATGAAGCTCAGCGCTGCCGCCGTGGGGTAGTCGAGCACGTTCAGGAACTGCTTCTGGATGCCGTTGCCGACCATCTGCTCGCTCGGCGAGCCGAGCAGCTGGGCGTTGATGTAGTCGCCGGAGGCGGGGATGAAGGTGAGCAGGGTGCCCGCGACCACGCCCGGCAGCGAGATCGGGAAGGTGACCTTGCGGAAGGTGGTGAACGGCCGGGCGTAGAGGTCGCCGGCCGCCTCGTGCAGCCGGGGGTCGATCCGCTCCAGCGAGGTGTACAGCGGGAGGATCATGAACGGCAGGAAGTTGTAGGTGAGGCCGCAGACCACGGCCAGCGGGGTGGCGAGCACCCGGTCGCCGGAGGTGAGCCCGACGGCGTTGGTGAGGTCCAGGACGTGCAGGGTGTTGAGCGCGCCGACCACCGGTCCGCCGTCGGACAGGATGGTCTTCCAGGCCAGCGTGCGGATCAGGAAGCTGGTGAAGAACGGCGCGATGACCAGGATCAGGATGACGTTGCGCCAGCGCCGGCTCGCCTTGAAGGCGATGGTGTACGCCAGCGGGTAGCCGATGGCCAGGCAGAGCACGGTGGCGATGGCCGCGTAGGAGAACGAGCGGACGAAGTGCCACTTGTACTCGACCAGGGCGTCCCAGTAGGTGGAGACGTGCCAGGTGACCTTGAAGCCCGCCTCCAGCGAGCCGGTCTGCAGCGAGGTGGACGCCTGGTAGACCATCGGCACGGCGAAGAAGACGACCAGCCAGGCGATGCCGGGCAGCAGCAGCCAGTACGGGGTGAGCTTGCGCCTCGGTTTCGGCGCGGGCCCGTCGAGCGGACTGCGGTCCGGAGGCGTGGCCCGGGGGGCGGCCGCCGAGGTGGTGGTGGTCATGCGGCCTCCTCCGCGGTGCCCGCGTCGATCGCCTGCGCGGCGTCCAGGGCGAAGGAGTGCGCCGGGTTCCAGTGCAGCTGCACGGGGGCGCCGGGGACGATCCGGGCGTCGCGCTCCATGTTCTGCTCGAAGACGGTGACCTCCTGGCCGCCGTCGGTGCGCACCACGTACTGGGTGGAGACGCCGATGAAGCTGGAGTCGAGCACCGTGCCGGCGAGCCGGTTGCGGCCCTCGGCGACCGTCTCGGAGGCGTGGCTGATGGTGATCTTCTCCGGGCGCACGCCCAGGTGGACCAGCTTGGCCTCGGTGGCGCAGCGCGCCCTCGGCACCGCGAGCCGGGCGCCGGCCACGGTGAGCAGCAGGTCCTCGCCCGCGCCGCCGGTGACCTCGGCGGGGAGCAGGTTGGACTGGCCGAGGAAGTTGGCCACGAAGGTGGTGCCGGGGTTCTCGTACAGGTCCGCGGGCGCACCGAGCTGCTCGACCCGGCCGCCGTTCATCACCGCGATGGTGTCGGCCATCGTCATGGCCTCCTCCTGGTCGTGGGTGACGTGCACGAAGGTGATGCCGACCTCGGTCTGGATCCGCTTGAGCTCCAGCTGCATCTGGCGGCGCAGCTTGAGGTCGAGGGCGCCGAGCGGCTCGTCCAGCAGCAGCACCTGGGGGTGGTTGATCAGGGCGCGGGCGACCGCGACGCGCTGCTGCTGGCCGCCGGATAGCTGGTGCGGCTTGCGCCGGGCGTACTGGCCGAGCTCGACCAGTTCCAGCATCGACTCGACCTGCTTCTTCACGTCCTTCTTGCCGCGCCGGCGCAGGCCGAAGGCGACGTTCTCGAAGATGTCCAGGTGCGGGAAGAGCGCGTAGCTCTGGAAGACGGTGTTGACCGGGCGCTTGTACGGGGGCAGCGCGGTGACGTCCTGGCCGCCGATCAGGACGGTGCCGCTGGTGGGCTCCTCCAGGCCGGCGATCATGCGCAGGGTGGTGGTCTTGCCGCAGCCGGAGGCGCCGAGCAGGGCGAAGAAGGAGCCCTGGGGCACGGTCAGGTCGAGCGGGTGGACGGCGGTGAAGGAGCCGTAGGTCTTGCCGATGCCGGTGAGGCGGACGTCGCCGCCGGCCGCGGCGCGCAGCTGGTCTGTCATGGGGTGTCTTCCTGGGTCTTTCTGCCGGCAGTGTCTGGTGGACGCGTGGGGGTCAGGCGCCGATGAGCTTGGAGAACTTCTGCTCGAAGTCGCTCTCCTCGCCCTCGGTGAGGGTGCGGAACACGTGCGCCTTGACCGCCATCTCGGGGGTGGGTACGACCAGCGGGTTGGCCGCGCTGTCCGGGGCGAGGGTGGCGAGCTCGTCCTTCATCCCGGTGACGGCGGAGACGTAGCCGATGCCCGCGACCAGCTGCGCCGCGATCTTCGGCTGATAGTAGAAGTCGATCAACTTCTCCGCGTTCGCCTTGTGCCTCGCCTTGGCCGGGACCAGCATGTTGTCGGTCGAGGCGAGGTAGCCCTTCTCCGGGATGACGAACTCGATGTCCGGGTTGTCGGCGCGCAGTTGGATCAGGTCGCCGCCCCAGGCGACGCAGGCGGCGATGTCCCCGGAGGACAGCTCCTGGCCGTAGTCGTTGCCGGTGAAGCGGCGGATCTGCTTGTTGTCCACGGCCTTCTGCATCCGGGCGATCGCACCGGCGTAGTCGTCGGCGGTGAACTTCGCCGGGTCCTTGTCCATGTCGAGCAGGACCATCCCGATGCTGTCGCGCATCTCGGAGAGGAAGGTGACCCGGCCCTTGAGCTCGGGGTCGTCCAGCAACTGGGCGACGCTAGTGACCTCCTTGCCCTTGGTCGCCTTCCGGTTGTAGGCGATGACGGTCTGGATGCCGGCCCAGGGGTAGGTGTAGAGCCGGCCCGGGTCCCAGTCGGGGGCGCGGAAGCGGGCCTCGACGTTGGTGATCGCGGTGGTGACGTTCGCCGGGTCGAGCTTCTGCGCCCAGCCGAGCCGGATCAGCCGGGCGGCCATCCAGTCGGTGAGCACCACCAGGTCGCGGCCGGTGTCCTGGCCGGCCGCCAGCTGCGGCTTGACCTTGCCGAAGAACTCGACGTTGTCGTTGATGTCCTCGTTGTACTTGACCTTGATGCCGGTGGCCGCGGTGAAGGCGTCCAGGGTGCCGTGCTTCTCCTTGTCCTTCTCGTCGGTGTCGATGTACAGCGGCCAGTTGGAGAAGTCGACCTCCTTCTCGCTCCCCGAGTGGTCCTCGGCGGCGTTGGCGGTCGAGTCACCGGTCGTCCTGGGGGCGGCCGGGATGCCGCAGGCGGCCAGGGTGCCCGCCCCGGCGGTCAGGGCGGCGGCGCGCAGCAGGGTGCGGCGGCCGACCGCGGCCCGACCGCTGGTCAGACTGCGTTCCCAGGCCCTGCGGACCGGTTCGGGCAGACCGTCGGTGAGCTCGTTGAACGCCTTGAACGCCATGGAACGGGCCTCCTGGGGGAAGAAGGGTGCGTGGGGGGAGCACCCGGGGCCTGCGGGGGGGGTTATCGGTCTCCGAAGACGGTGCGGTGCCAGTCCTTGCGGGCCACCGCGGTGGTGTCGAACATGACGTGCTTGACCTGGGTGTACTCGTCCAGCGAGTACTGGGACATGTCCTTGCCGTAACCGGACGCCTTGTAGCCGCCGTGCGGCATCTCGCTGATGATCGGGATGTGGTCGTTGACCCAGACGCACCCGGCGGCGATCTCCCGGGTGGCGCGCAGCGAGCGGTGCACGTTGCCCGTCCAGGCGGAGGCGGCCAGGCCGTACGGGGTGTCGTTGGCGAGCCGCAGGCCCTCGTCGTCGCCGTCGAAGGGCAGCACCACCAGCACCGGGCCGAAGACCTCGCCCTGGACCACCTCGCTGTCCTGGGCCGCGCCGGTGATCAGGGTCGGCGCGTGGTAGGCGCCCCGGGTGAGGTCGAAGCCGTCGTGGCCCTTGTCCGGTGCGGGGCCGCCGGTGACGACGGTGGCGTAGGAGCGGGCGCGCTCGACGAACCCGGCCACCCGGTCCCGGTGGGCGAAGGAGACCAGCGGGCCGAGGTCGGTGTGCGGGTTGCGGGGGTCGCCGATCCGGACGGCCGCGAAGAGCTCGGCGACGCCGGCCACGAAGGCGTCGTAGAGCGGGCGCTGGACGTACGCGCGGGTGGCGGCGGTGCAGTCCTGGCCGCCGTTGATCAGCGAGGCGGCGACGGCGCCGTGCACCGCGGCGTCCAGGTCGGCGTCGTCGAAGACCACGAACGGGGCCTTGCCGCCGAGCTCCAGGTGGGTGCGCTTGACGCTCGCGGTGGCGAGTTCGGCGACCCGCCTGCCGACGGCGGTGGAGCCGGTGAAGGAGACCATCGCGACCCCCGGGTGGGCGACCAGGTGCTCGCCGGCGGTGCGCCCGGCGCCGGTGACCACGTTGACCACGCCGTCCGGGATGCCCGCCTCGGTGCAGGCCCGGGCGAACATCACCGAGGTCAGCGGGGTCAGCTCGGCCGGCTTGAGGACGATGGTGTTGCCCGCCGCGATCGCCGGGAGGATCTTCCAGGCGGCCATCTGCAGCGGGTAGTTCCACGGCGAGATCGAGCCGACCACGCCGATCGCCTCGCGCCGGACGTAGGAGGTGTGGTCGCCGGAGTACTCGCCGGCCGCCTTGCCCTCCAGGTTGCGGGCGGCGCCGGCGAAGAACGCGGCGTTGTCGACGGTGCCGGGGACGTCGAACTCGGTCGCCAGCTTGACCGGCTTGCCGGTCTGCGCGGTCTCCACCCGGGCGAGGTCGTCGGCGGTCGCGCCCAGGACGGCGGCCAGCCGGGTGAGCGCCTCGGACCGGGCCCCCGGGGTGGCCGAGGACCAGCCGGGCAGGGCGTCCCGCGCGGCGGCGACGGCGGCGTCCACGTCCCCGGCGGTGGCCAGCGCGACCTCTTCGACCACCGTGCCGTCGGCGGGGTTGACGACCTGGAAGGGCTCGCCGCTCCCCCGGGCCTGACGGCCCGCGATGTACTGCGCGCCCGCGCCGAAGTCGGTCAGGTCCATCTGGGTTCCTCCAAGTGCCGGCGGTTCGACCGCGCTGCGGCGAAACGCTTCCGCGGTGGGGGTCTGCGGTCCCGCTGACCTTGCCAACTGCGGGGTTGACGTGACAAGGGTCACTTCGACAGTCTCGACACGAAGGGCCTTACAGAGTGCAAGGCTCCTCGCAGGGCAACAGGTCGTCGCGACGATGCATGATTCACCTGACACTCTGTCCCCTCCACCCCCTCCCCTCCCACCTCCCCCGCCCTGGAGGCCCGCGATGCTCCCCACCGTCGCCCGTGTGCTCGACCTGGAGGTGATGCGGCGCGGCCTGCCCCAGGTCGTGGCCGGCGCCGACCGCCTGGAGCGACCGGTCCGCTGGGTGCACGTCAGCGAGCTGCCCGACGTCGCCGGCGTGCTGCAGGGCGGCGAACTCGTGCTGACCACCGGCATCGCGCTGCCCGAGGACCGCGAGGGCCTGGCCCGCTACGTCCGCGACCTGGACGAGGTCGGCGTGGCCGGCCTGGTGGTCGAGTTCGGCCGGCGCTACTTCGACTCGCTCCCGCGCGCCCTGGTGCACGCCGCCGAGCAGCGCGGACTGCCGCTGATCGCGCTCCGCCGCGAGGTGCGCTTCGTCGCCGTCACCGAGGCCGTGCACGCCCTGGTGGTGAACGCCCAGCTGGAGCAGCTGCGGGTCTCCGAGTCGGTCCACCAGGTCTTCAACGAGCTGGTGGTCGAGGGCGCCGAGCCGCCCGAGGTGATCCGCCAGGTGGCCCGGATGGCGGGCGCGCCGGTCGTCCTGGAGAACCTCGCCCACCAGGTGCTCGCCCACGACAGCGCCGGACGCCCCGAGGCCGAGCTGCTGGAGGACTGGGAGCGCCGCTCGCGCGGGGTCCGCCCGCCCGGCCGCACCGGCCACGACCCGCGCAGCGGCTGGCTGGTGACCACCGTCGGCGCCCGCGGCCAGGACTGGGGCCGGCTGGTCCTGGTGCTGGAGCCGGGCCCGCCGGCGGAGGGCGAGGCCCACCCGCACGCCATGCTGCTGGAGCGCGGCGCCTCCGCGCTGGCGCTCAACCGGCTGGTGGTGCGCGACCGGGAGAGCCTGGAGCGGCAGACCCACCGCACCCTGCTCTCCGGCATCCTCACCCACGCGCTGACCGTCTCCGAGGTGGCCCTGCGCGCCCAGGCGCTCGGCGTCCCGCTGGAGGGCCGGCGGCTGGTCGGCGTGGTGCTGCGCCAGCGCCGCGGGCCGATCCCGGCCGCGCTGGAGGCCCAGGCCCGGCTGCGCGACTTCACCGAGCTGGCGGCCGGCGCGGTGCGGGCCAGCCGGCTCTCCGCCCTGGTCGGCGCGCTGGACGACGAGGGCGTCGGGCTGCTGATCGCGCTCGGCGCCCAGCAGGACGAGCACTCCGCGCTGGAGGCCTTCTCGGCCACCCTGCGCCGGATGTCCGCGGAGTCCGGCCGGGAGCCCGCCGACACCCCGGGGCCGGTCGTCGCGGTCGGCTCCTCGGTCGGCTCGGTCCGCGACGCCCGGCGCACCCTGCTGGAGGCCGCCCAGGTCGCCGACGCGGCCCTGCACGACGCGCCCGGCGGGGGCAGGACCGCCTCCTACTACCGGCTGCCGGACGTCCGGCTGCGCGGCCTGCTCCACCTGCTGCGCGACGACGCCCGCCTGCAGACGTACGTGGAACGGGAGTTGGGCCCGCTGCTGGCCCACGACGCCGAGCACAACGGCCAGTTGGTGCAGATGCTGCGGATCTACCTGGAGCAGGGCCGGAACAAGTCGGCGGCGGCCGACGCCGCCCACCTGTCCCGGCCGTCCTTCTACGACCGGCTGCACAAGGTCGAGCGGATCCTCGGCGTCGACCTCGACCAGGTGGAGTCCTGCCTCTCCCTGCACGTGGCCCTGCTCGCGCTGGACGCCGTGCGCCGGTAGGGCCGGGAACGCCGTCAGGGCCGGTGGCGCCGGGCAGGGTCACACCCCGGTACCCCTCACACCCCGGTGATGCGCCCCCAGACCTTGTGCAGCTCCGGCCGCTCGGCCGAGGTGACGTCCCGCATGCTGCGCAGCCGGGCGCGCATCTCCTCGGTCGGGAACACCAGCGGGTTCTCGGCGAGTTCGGCCTTGTCCTTGTCCCCGCTGTCCGCCAGCACCTCGCGGGCGGCCGGAACCGGGCAGATGTACTGGACGGCCGCGGCGAGTTCGGCGGCCACCTCGGGCTGGTAGTAGTAGTCGACCAGCAGCTCGGCGTTGCGCTTGTGGACGGCCCGGTTGGGGATCATCAGGCTCTCCGCCCACAGCTCGCCGCCCTCCTCCGGCACCACGAAGGCGATGTCGGGGTTCTCGGCGGTGAGCTGGACGGCGTCACCGGAGTAGGCCTGGCAGGCGATCGCCGCGCCGGAGGCGAGGTCGCTGGTGTAGTCGTTGCCGGTGAAGCGGCGGACGTGCCCGGTGTCGACCATCTTCTGCACCAGGTCCATCGCCTTGTGCGCGTCGTCGTCCCCGAACCGCGCGATGTCCGCGCCCTGGGAGAGCATCAGCAGCCCGAGCGCCTCGTCCAGCCCGGCGAACAGCGTGATCCGGCCCTTGAGGTCGGGCGCCCAGAGGTCGGCGGTGGACCTGAGCTCCCGGCCGAGCGCCTTGCGGTTGTACGCGATGCCGGTGATCCCGGACTGCCAGGGCACGCTGCGCCGGCGCCCCGGGTCGAAGACCGGGTTCGCCAGCTGCGGGTCCAGGTTGGCGGTCACGTTGGGCAGGCCGGCCCGGTCCATCTCCTGCACCCAGCCCAGCGAGACGTACCGCCCGGCCATCCAGTCGCTGATCACCATCAGGTCCCGGCCCGGGTCGGCGCCCTGGGTGAGCACCGGGCTGATCTTGCCGAAGAACTCGTCGTTGTCGTTGATGTCCTCGGTGTAGGTGACCGCGATCCCGGTCTTCTCGCTGAACGCGTCCAGGGTCGGGCGCTTCCCCTGGTCGTCGGTGTCGATGTACTGCGTCCAGTTGGAGAAGTTCAGCCGCTTGTCGTGCTCCGAGCGGTCCGGTGCCGAACGCCGGTCCTCGGCGACGTACGCGGACGGGATGCCGCAGCCGGTCAGCGTGCCGGCGCCGAGCAGCGCGGCCCCGCCGAGCACCGAACGCCGGCGGATGACAGGGGTTTGGGAGGAGCGTCGGGGCAGGGTGGAGCTGCGGGACATGGGGGGCCTTCCGGAGCGTGGAACGGCCCCGGGAACACGCGGGTGCGCCCGGGGCCGTCCTGGTAGGTACGTCAGACGGTGTGCGCGTCGGCCAGCGACAGCGCCTCGTCCAGCACCGCGAGGCCGGCCTTGGCCTCCTCCTCGGTGACGGTGCACGGCGGGACGACGTGGAAGCGGTTCATGTTGACGAACGGCCAGAGCCCGCGCTGCTTGCAGGCGGCGGCCAGCTCGGCCATCGGCGCGTTGGCGGCGCCCGCGGCGTTGTAGGGGACGAGCGGCTCCCGGGTCTCCCGGTCCTTCACCAGGTCGAGCGCCCAGAACACGCCGAGGCCGCGCACCTCGCCGATCGAGGGGTGCCGCTCGGCCAGCTCGCGCAGGCCGGGGCCGAGCACCGTCTCGCCGATGTGCTTGGCGTTCTCGACGATGCCCTCCTCCGCCATGGCGTTGATGGTGGCCACCGCCGAGGCGCAGGCCAGCGGGTGCCCCGAGTAGGTGAGCCCGCCGGGGAACGGCCGCTCCGCGAAGGTGGCGGCGATCTCGGCGTTGATCGCCACGCCGCCCAGCGGGACGTAGCCGGAGTTGACGCCCTTGGCGAAGGTCAGCAGGTCCGGCACCACGCCCCAGTGGTCGGCGGCGAACCACTCGCCGGTGCGGCCGAAGCCGGCCATCACCTCGTCCAGGACGAACACGATCCCGTGGCGGTCGCAGATCTCCCGCACCCCGGCCAGGTAGCCCGGCGGCGGGACCAGGATGCCGGCGGTGCCGACCACCGACTCCAGGATGACCGCGGCCACCGTGCCCGGTCCCTCGAAGGCGATCACCTGCTCCAGGTGCGCCAGCGCGCGCTCGCACTCCTGCGCCTCGTCCTCGGCGTGGAAGTTGGAGCGGTAGGCGTACGGGCCCCAGAAGTGCACCACGCCGGAGACACCGGTCTCGTTGGCCCAGCGCCGCGGGTCGCCGGTGAGGGCGATCGCGTTGGCGGTGGCGCCGTGGTACGAGCGGTAGGTGGAGAGCACCTTCTGCCGGCCGGTGTGCAGCCGGGCCATCCGGACGGCGTTCTCGACCGCCTCGGCGCCGCCGTTGGTGAAGAAGATCTTGTCCAGGTCGCCCGGGGTGCGCTCGGCGATCAGCCGGGCCGCCTCGCTGCGCGCCTCGACCGCGAAGCCGGGGGCGATCGTGCAGAGCTTCGCCGCCTGCTCCTGGATCGCGGCGACCACCTTCGGGTGCTGGTGCCCGATGTTGGTGTTCACCAGCTGCGAGGAGAAGTCGAGGTAGCGGTTGCCGTCGTAGTCCCAGAAGTACGAGCCCTCGGCGCCGGCCACCGCGAGGGGGTCGATCAGCGCCTGGGCGGACCACGAGTGGAAGACGTGCGCGCGGTCGGCGGCCTTGACCGCCTTTCCGGCGGCTGAGTCAGCGGTGGGGATGCTCATGCCGGTAAGGCTAGGGCCGAGCGCCCCCGAAGTGCAGTTTCATCCTGTCAGCCGGATGCACGACCCGCCGACAGGGTGCAAAGCGACAGGGCCCGGGTCGAAAAGACCCGGGCCCCTTGGCAGTTCAGCCGATTGATCAGACCCGCTAGATCGCGGTCATACCGCGCCCGACGGCCATGACCCGCTAGATCGCGGTCATCCTGCGCCCGACGGCCATGACCCGCTAGATCGCGGTCATGACGTGCTTCACCCGGGTGTAGTCCTCGAAGCCGTACGCCGACAGGTCCTTGCCGTAGCCGGACTTCTTGAAGCCGCCGTGCGGCATCTCGGCGACCAGCGGGATGTGGGTGTTGATCCAGACGCAGCCGAAGTCCAGGCGGCGGGACATCCGCATGGCGCGGGCGTGGTCCTTGGTCCAGACCGAGGAGGCCAGCGCGAACTCGACGCCGTTGGCGTACTCGACGGCCTGCTCCTCGTCGGTGAACTTCTGCACGGTGATGACCGGGCCGAAGACCTCGTTCTGGATGATCTCGTCGTCCTGCAGCAGGCCGGAGACGACGGTCGGGGCGTAGAAGTAGCCCTTGTCGCCGACCCGGTGGCCACCGGCCTCGACCTTGGCGTGGGCGGGCAGCCGCTCGATGAAGCCGGACACCTGCTTGAGCTGGTTGGCGTTGTTCAGCGGGCCGTAGAGCACGTCCTCGTCGTCCACGCCGCCGGTCTTGGTCTCGGCCGCGGCCTTGGCCAGCGCCTCGACGAAGGCGTCGTGGATCGACTCGTGCACCAGCACGCGGGTGGCGGCGGTGCAGTCCTGGCCGGCGTTGAAGTAGCCCGCCACCGAGATGCCCTCGACGGCCTCGGCGATGTCGGCGTCCTCGAACACGACGACCGGGGCCTTGCCGCCCAGCTCCAGGTGGACCCGCTTGACGTCCTTGGAGGCCGACTCGGCGACCTGGATGCCGGCCCGGACGGAGCCGGTGATGGAGGCCATCGCCGGGGTGCGGTGCTCGACCATCAGCTTGCCGGACTCGCGGTCGCCGCAGATGACGTTGAAGACGCCGGCCGGCAGCTCCAGGTCCTTGAGGACGCCGCCGATGATCTCGGCCAGCAGCACGGTGGAGGCCGGGGTGGTGTCCGAGGGCTTGAGGACGACGGTGTTGCCCGCGGCGATGGCCGGGGCGAACTTCCAGACCGCCATCATCATCGGGTAGTTCCACGGCGCGACCTGGGCACAGACGCCGACCGGCTCGCGGCGGATGATCGAGGTCATGCCGTCCATGTACTCGCCGGCGGCCTTGCCCTCCAGCAGCCGGGCGGCACCGGCGAAGAAGCGGAGCTGGTCCACCATCGGGCCGATCTCCTCGGAGAGGGTCAGCGCGCGGGGCTTGCCGGTGTTGCGCACCTCGGCGTCGACGATCTCGTCGGCCCGGGCCTCGACCGCGTCGGCGATCTTGAGCAGCAGCTTCTGCCGGGTGCTCGGGGTGGCGTCGCGCCAGACCGGGAAGGCGGCGGCGGCCGAGGCCATGGCCGCGTCCACGTCAGCGGCGCCGGACAGCGGCGACGTCGCGTAGACCTCGCCCGTGGTCGGGTCGACGATGTCGAGCGTGCGGCCGTCAGCCGCGTCGACGAACTCACCGTTGATGTAGTTGCGCAGCGTGCGAAGGTCGCTCACGGGTCTCTCCTCGGTCTGGGCCTGCGGCATTGCAGATTCCGGCGCCATGGTACGTCGACGGATCCGGCCTACGAAGGGTGCCGAGTGGCCCGGCCGGGAGCGGCGCGGTCCACTGGTGGCGGAATGCGCGGCGCCCTGCGGGGGCGCGCGCGTACCGTGCCAGAGTAGCCGCAGGACTGCCGGGATCGACAGGCGCGGTGCGCGTCCACGATGAAATCCGCATGGGTTTTCCGGGAGCACGACGAAATCAGCAGTTTCCACGCTTGCGAACAGGGGAACGATCAGGCACAGTGGCCGCGTGGCCAACCGCGACCGGAACGCGAGTGTTCCCCTCGACGCCGCCTCCAAGGCGATCATCGAGCAGCTCCAGGAGGACGGGCGCCGCCCGTACGCCGCCATCGGCAAGGCCGTCGGCCTGTCCGAGGCGGCCGTACGGCAGCGCGTCCAGAAGCTGCTCGACCAAGGCGTGATGCAGATCGTCGCCGTCACGGACCCGCTCACCGTCGGCTTCACCCGCCAGGCGATGGTCGGAATCCGGGTCGAGGGCGACATCGAGCCCGTCGCCGACGCGCTGGCCGCCCTCGACGAGGTCGACTACGTCGTCTGCACCGCAGGCTCGTTCGACCTCCTGGCCGAGCTGGTCTGCGAGGACGACGAGCACCTGCTCGAAATGATCAACAAGCGCATCCGCGCGCTTCCCGGCGTGCGGAGCACCGAGAGCTTCGTTTACCTGAAACTCCGGAAACAGACCTACACCTGGGGCACCCGATGACAGCCGACCCGGCCCAGAAGGACCTTTCCAAGACCGCCTACGACCACCTGTGGATGCACTTCACCCGCATGTCGTCGTACGAGAACTCCCCCGTACCGACCATCGTCAAGGGCGAGGGCACGTACATCTGGGACGACAAGGGCCGGAAGTACATCGACGGCCTGGCCGGCCTGTTCGTCGTGCAGGCCGGTCACGGCCGCACCGAGCTCGCCGAGGTCGCCGCCAAGCAGGCCAAGGAACTCGCGTTCTTCCCGATCTGGAGCTACGCGCACCCCAAGGCCGTCGAGCTGGCCGAGCGCCTGGCCAACTACGCCCCGGGCGACCTCAACAAGGTCTTCTTCTCCACCGGTGGCGGCGAGGCCGTCGAGACCGCCTGGAAGCTCGCCAAGCAGTACTTCAAGCTGATCGGCAAGCCGACCAAGTACAAGGTCATCTCGCGCGCCGTCGCCTACCACGGCACCCCGCAGGGCGCCCTGTCCATCACCGGTCTGCCGGGCCTCAAGGCCCCGTTCGAGCCGCTGGTGCCGGGTACCCACAAGGCGCCGAACACCAACATCTACCGCGCCCCGGCCTTCCTCGAAGGCCCGGACGGCACCGTCGACCCCGAGGCGTACGGCCGCTGGTGCGCCGACGAGATCGAGGTCGCCATCCTCAACGAGGGCGCCGACACCGTCGCCGCCGTCTTCGTCGAGCCGGTGCAGAACGCCGGTGGCTGCTTCCCGCCGCCGCCCGGGTACTTCCAGCGCCTGCGCGAGATCTGCGACCGCCACGACGTGCTGCTGGTCTCGGACGAGGTCATCTGCGCCTTCGGCCGCCTCGGCACCATGTTCGGCGCCGACAAGTTCGGCTACGTGCCGGACATGATCACCTGCGCCAAGGGCATGACCTCGGGCTACTCCCCGATCGGCGCCACGATCATCTCGGACCGCATCGCCGAGCCGTTCTACAAGGGTGACAACACCTTCCTGCACGGCTACACCTTCGCCGGCCACCCGGTCTCCTCGGCCGTGGCGCTCGCCAACCTCGACATCTTCGAGCGCGAGGGCCTGAACCAGAAGGTCCTCGACAACGAGGCCGCCTTCCTGGGCACCCTGGACAAGCTGCGCGACCTGCCGATCGTCGGCGACGTCCGCGGCAACGGGTACTTCTACGGCATCGAGCTCGTGAAGGACAAGGTCACCAAGGAGTCGTTCAACGACGACGAGGTCGAGCGCGTGCTCTACGGCTTCCTGTCGAAGGCCCTCTTCGACAACGGCCTGTACTGCCGCGCCGACGACCGTGGCGACCCGGTCATCCAGCTGGCCCCGCCGCTGATCTCCGACCAGTCGACCTTCGACGAGATCGAGCAGATCCTGCGGACCAGCCTCACCGACGCGTGGGCGAAGCTCTGATCCCCTGAGCCCTCCTCCCCACCCTCCGCCGAAGGGCGGTCCCGCACCCGCGGGGCCGCCCTTCGGCGTTCACACAACGCCACGGAACATCACAGTCGTACGACCAAACATGCCTGAATGCGGGTGATTTGCCCGTGATGGACCAGAGCGCCGCAACCGCGACCGGCCCCGGTCGTTCTAATCTGACGACTGTCATATCCCTGCGGCCACCCAGGATGGAACCTCATGTCAGCGGCACCGCCTGACAACGACGTGCTGTGGGCCCGAGGGATCGTCAAGTCCCACGACGGCACCCCCGCCCTGCGCGGCATCTCCATCGGCGTCCGCGAGGGCGAGGTGCTCGCCGTCACCGGCCCGCGCGGCTGCGGCAAGAGCACCCTGCTCGGCTGCCTCTCCGCCCAGCTCCCGGTCGACGAGGGCGAGGTCTGGTTCAACAGCTCCCCCGTCCACACCCTCGGCCGCGCCGGACGCGAACGGCTGCGCCGCGACCGCTTCGGCTTCGTCGGCTCCGAACCCCACCTGGTGCCCGAGCTCAGCGCCCGCGAGAACGTCGCCCTGCCGCTGCTGCTCGCCGGCGCCGGCAACAAGGCCGCCTACACCGCCGCCGACGAGTGGCTGGAGCGCCTCGACGTCGGCGACATCGGCCGCCGGCGCCCCGACCGGCTGGTCCAGAGCCAGCGCCAGCGGGTCGCCGTGGCCCGCGCCCTCGCCCCGCTGCCGCCCGTCGTGTTCGCCGACGACCCCACCGCCCCGCTGCACCGCGAGGCCGCCGACCAGGTCCTGCGGATACTGACCAGCGCGGCCCGCTCGCACCAGCTCACCCTCGTCCTGGCCACCCACGACCCCGAGCTCGTCCGGTTCGCGGACCGCTCCGTCGCCCTCGTCGACGGACGGCTCACCGCCCCCGCCGCCCCCGTCCCGCGCGGCGCCGCCGCCCCGGCCGCGACCGGCGCCTCCGCCGTCACGGCCACCCGCCGCTGACCGCCTCCAGTCGCGGACAGAGCCGAGCCGCTGAAAGAGTCGACGTGTTCTACCTCCGTCTGGCCCGGGGCTACCGGGTGACCGACCTCGGCCGCTGGCTGCTCACCGCACTGGCGGCCGCCGCCGTCGCCGCCTTCCTGCTGCGCTCCCTCGGGCGCGCGCTGAGCGACCCGCTCGGCGGCGCCGACGCGCTGGCACGACTGCTCTGGTGCCTGCCGCCGCTCGCCGCCGTCGCCTGGTTCGCGGCCGTCGCCGCCCGCTCGGTGCCCGCCCGACGGCCCGAGCGGATCGCCGGCCTCACCGCCGCCGGGGCCGGCTCCCGCCGGATCCGCACCCTGATCGCCGGTGAGGTCGCCCTCGCCTGCACCCTCGGCAGCGTGCTCACCCTGCTGCTCTTCCTGGTGCTGCGCAACGACATCGCCGGCCCCTCGCTCGCCCCCGACCTCGGCATGGGGGTGCCGCTGCCCGCGGCCGCACCGGTCACCCTGCTCGCGCTCGTCCCGCTCACCGCCGGCCTCGCCGCCGGCTTCTCGGTGCCCGTCGCCGAGACCCTGCCCGGCGGGCGCACCCACGGCCGGACCGGCTTCGGCCCGCTGCGGATCGCCGTACCGGTCGGACTCGTGGTGATCGGCGCCGCGCTCGAACTCATCGCCCTGCGGCCCGGCGCCCCCGCCGACGGCCGTCCGATCCACCTGCCCGCCGGACTCGGCACCACCAGCACCGCCGCCCTCGGCGGCTGGGCCGGCGGCGCGCTCGGCCTCGCCCTGCTCACCGGCCCGCTGCTCGCCTGGACCGGACGGCTGCTCGCCCTCGGCCGGCCCACCCCGCTGCGGCTGCTCGCCGGACGCGGCCTCACCGCCCAGGCCCGCCGGCTCGGCCCGCCGCTGGCCGTGCTCACCCTGGTCGTCGCCCTGGTGCTGACCACCGTCCGCTACTGGATCGGCACCCCCGACAGCGCCGACGCGCTGCCCGCCGTCGAGGCCTGCCTGGTGCTCGGCTGCACGGTCGCCGCGGTGATCGCCCGGCTCGCCGAGGTCCGCACCGACCGCCGGGAGATCACCGAGTCGCTGCTGCGCCTCGGTGCCTCGCCCCGGCTGCTGTTCGGCGCGGTCGCCCTGCGCACCCTCGCGGTGGGCACCACGCTGCTGCTGACCGGCGGGGCGACCGCCGCGCTGGCGGCCGCCGGACTGCGATAGGGCGTGCCTCGTGGATCAGGCCGGCACTCCGGCCTGATCCACACGACACGCCCTGACCCCCCGGCAGGCTCCTACCCGGGTCCTCAGCCCGCCGCGGCGAGCTGGCCGCAGGCGCCGTCGATCTCCTGGCCGCGGGTGTCGCGGACGGTCGTCGGCACGCCGTGCGACTGGAGCCGACGGACGAACTCGCGCTCGTCCTCCGGCCGGGAGGCGGTCCACTTGGAGCCCGGGGTCGGGTTCAGCGGGATCAGGTTGACGTGCACCCGGTGGTTCTTGATCAGCCGGCCGAGCAGGTCGGCACGCCAGGCCTGGTCGTTGATGTCCTTGATCAGCGCGTACTCGATGGAGATCCGGCGGCCGGACTTCTCCGCGTAGTTCCACGCCGCGTCCAGCACCTCGGCGACCTTCCACCGGGTGTTCACCGGGACCAGCTCGTCGCGCAGCTCGTCGTCCGGCGCGTGCAGCGACAGCGCCAGGCGGCAGCTGAGACCCTCGTCCGCCAGCCGGTTCATGGCCGGCACCAGGCCGACCGTGGAGACCGTGATGCCGCGCTGGGACAGGCCGAAGCCGTCCGGAGCCGGGTCGGTCAGCCGGCGGATCGAGGCCAGCACCCGGTTGTAGTTGGCCAGCGGCTCGCCCATGCCCATGAAGACCACGTTCGACAGCCGCGCCTCGCCACCGGGGATCTCGCCGGCCTTGAGCGCGCGCATCCCGGCGGCGATCTGCTCGACGATCTCGCCGGTCGACAGGTTGCGGGTCAGCCCCGCCTGGCCGGTGGCGCAGAACGGGCAGTTCATGCCGCAGCCGGCCTGCGAGCTGATGCACATGGTGACCCGGTCCGGGTAGCGCATCAGCACCGACTCGACGAGCGTGCCGTCGAACAGCTTCCAGAGCGTCTTGCGGGTGGTGTCGTCGTCGCAGGAGACGTGCCGCACCACCGACATCAGCTCGGGCAGCAGGCCCTCGGTCAGCTTCTCCCGGCTGGCGGCGGGGATGTCCGTCCAGCTCGCCGGGTCGTTCGACATCCGGCCGAAGTAGTGGTTCGAGAGCTGCTTGGCGCGGAACGCCTGCTCGCCCAGCTCGGCGACGGCCTCCTTGCGCTCGGCGGGGCTCAGGTCGGCGAGGTGTCGCGGGGGCTTGGCGCCGCGCGGCGCGACAAAGGTGAGTTCTCCGGGCTTAGGCATGGTTGTTCCAGTGTCGCAGACGCGCGGGGGCCCCGGACGCCGGGCGTCCGGGGCCCCGTTGCGGAACGGTCGGTGGGCGGGTCAGCTCCCGACGAAGGCCGCCAGCAGCAGCCAGACCACCGGGGCGGTCGGCAGCAGCGAGTCCAGCCGGTCCATGATGCCGCCGTGGCCGGGCAGCAGGGTGCCCATGTCCTTGATCCCGAGGTCGCGCTTGATCATCGACTCGCCCAGGTCGCCCAGGGTCGCGGTGACCGCCGCGCAGCCGCCCAGGATCAGGCCCTGCCACCAGCTGCCGCCGTCGATGATCAGCTGCATCAGCACGGCGCCCGCCAGCATCGACAGGCCGATGCCGCCGGCCAGGCCCTCGCGGGTCTTGCCGGGGCTGATCGTCGGGGCCAGCTTGGTCCGGCCGAACTTGTAGCCCACCGCGTAGGCGCCGGTGTCGCTGCAGATCGTGACGATCAGGAAGAGCACGATCCGCTGGGGGCCGTCGTCGGCCGCCAGCATCATCGCCACGAAGGTCGCCAGGAACGGCACGTAGAAGGCGGTGAACACCCCTGCCGTTATGTCCCGCAGGTAGTTCTCCGGCGGCTCGGCCATCCGCCAGACCATCACCGCCAGCCCGGTCAGCGCGAGCGAGGCCGCAGCCCACTCGACGCCGGCCCAGTAGCCGGTGGCGATCATGGCGATGCCGCCCACGACCAACGGGATCAGCGGCGCCTTGATCTGCTTGCGCTCGGACAGCCGACTGGTCAGCTCCCAGACGCCGACCGAGGCCGCGGCCATCACGACGAACAGGAACAGCGCCTTCACCACGAACAGCGAGGCGATGATCACCACGCCGAGGCCGACGCCCACGCCTATGGCGGCCTGGAGGTTACGGCCGCCGCGCTGCTTGCGCGGCTCCGGCTGCGGGGCGGGCTGGGCGGCCACGGGTGTCTCCTGCCCTGGATGGGACGACGGCACGAAGGGGGGCTGCCCGGCCGCCCAGTGGCGCTGCGGCGGCGCGGGATGCACCGGAGCCCCCGGGTACGGCGGGGCGCCGTGGCCGGGGGCGGGGGTGGCGTCGTCGGTTATCGCGCGCAGCACGACCGTCTCCGTCACGCCCGGCGGCGGCGTCCCGGGCTGCTCGGCCCGGCCGTTCGCGGCGCCGTTCGAGGGTCCGCTCGCGGCGCCGTCGAAGGGTCCGTTCGAGGAGCCGTCGGAGGGTCCGCTCGCGGCGCCGTCGAAGGGTCCGTTCGAGGAGCCGTCGGAGGGTCCGCTCGCGGCGCCGTTCGCCGGCCCGTGGTCGGGCGCACCGGGGTGCGGGCCGGGATCGGCCGGTACGGGAGGCATGACCTGAGTCTCCTCCGCGTCGCCGCCCCAGTACACCGGAGGCTGCTGCGAGTGATCCGAACGGAGGCCCTGGCCCCCCGGGACGGCACCCGGCCCGCCCTGGTGGGCGGCCCGGGGCTCCGGGTGGCCGGGGTGCCCCGGCGCCGGACTGGCCGGCGGCCGGGGTGCCTGCGGCTGCGGCGCCGGGCGGTAGGGCTGGAACTGCTGGTCGGACGGGCCCCAGTAGCCAGGGGCGTCAGGGGCGTCGTTCATCAGACCTCGAGCAGCTCGGCTTCCTTGTGCTTGAGCAGCTCGTCGACCTGGGCCACGTACTTGGCCGTGGTGTCGTCGAGCTCCTTCTCGGCGCGGCGGCCGTCGTCCTCGCCGACCTCACCGTCCTTGACCAGCTTGTCGATGGCGTCCTTGGCCTTGCGGCGGACGGCGCGGATCGAGACCTTGGCGTCCTCGCCCTTGGTCCGGGCGATCTTGATGAACTCCCGGCGGCGCTCCTCGGTCAGCTCCGGCAGCACCACTCGGATGATGGAACCGTCGTTCGAGGGGTTGACGCCCAGGTCGGAGTCGCGGATCGCCTGCTCGATGGCCTTCAGCGCGGTCTTGTCGAACGGCGAGACGACCGCCATGCGCGGCTCCGGCACCGAGAACGAGGCCAGCTGGTTGATCGGCGTGATGGCGCCGTAGTACTCGGCGACGATCTTGGCGAACATCGCCGGGTGCGCACGGCCGGTACGGATGGCCGCGAGGTCGTCCTTGGAGACGGCGACGGCCTTCTCCATCTTTTCCTCGGCCTCGAGGAGGGTCTCTTCGATCACTGTGAACTCCCTGTCCGGTTCATCTGCTGTAGTCCCGACCGGCGTCGGCATCGGGGCCGGTCGCGGCGGACGCCGTCCCGTACGGCGGGTTGCTGCTCAGGCCCGGACAGAATCCTGGCTGATGAGTGTGCCGATCTTCTCACTCTTCACCGCACGCGCGATATTGCCCTCCGCCAGCAGTTCGAAGACCAGCATCGGGAGGTTGTTGTCCTTGCACAGGGTGATCGCGGTGAGGTCGGCGACCTTGAGGTCGCGCGCGATGACCTCGGAGTACTCCAGTGCGTCAAACTTGACCGCGTCCGGGTTGGTCCGGGGGTCGGAGTCGTAGACGCCGTCCACGCCGTTCTTGCCCATCAGCAGGACGTCGGCGTGGATCTCCAGCGCGCGCTGGACGGCCGTGGTGTCGGTGGAGAAGTACGGCATGCCCATACCGGCACCGAAGATCACCACACGGCCCTTCTCCAGGTGCCGGACGGCCCGCAGCGGCAGGTACGGCTCGGCGACCTGGCCCATGGTGATGGCGGTCTGGACCCGGGTCTCGATGCCCTCCTTGACCAGGAAGTCCTGCAGCGCCAGGCAGTTCATGACGGTGCCCAGCATGCCCATGTAGTCGGAGCGGGCCCGGTCCATGCCGCGGACCTGCAGCTCGGCACCCCGGAAGAAGTTGCCGCCGCCGATGACCACCGCGACCTCGGTGCCGGCGCGCACGACCGTGGCGATCTCACGGGCGATCGCGTGCACGACGTCCGGGTCGACGCCGAGCCCGCCACCACCGGCGAAGGCTTCACCGGACAGCTTGAGCAGCACCCGGCGGCGCGAGCCCGCCTTGGGGTCCTGCGCGGTCTCCTGCGTCTCCTGCATGGACTTCTCCTTTAGTGCACCTGCTGGCTCACAGGCCTGGGCGTGCGGATGCCCGGCCTGCGCGTACACGAGAGGAGGCCACTGCCGCGGGAACCGGTTCGGTGTCCTGCACGGCAATGGCCTCCTCGTCGTTCATGGTGCCGACACGGCCCACCCATGGACGGCTGGCGCCGGGTGAGCCCGTTCGGCGATCCGCCCGCCCCGGTCAGTGGGCGGGGGCGGTTCCCAGCCTAGAGGGGCCGGGGACCAGGTGGAACGTGGCTCAGGCGCCGACGCGGAAGCGGGCGAAGCGCTTGAGGGAGACGCCGGCCTCCTCGAGGACCTTGGCGACGGTCTTCTTGTTGTCCTTGGCGAAGGCCTGCTCCAGGACGGAGTTCTCCTTCACGAAGCCGGTGACGCGACCCTCGACGATCTTCGGCAGGGCGGCCTCGGGCTTGCCCTCCTCGCGGGCGGTGGCCTCGGCGACGCGGCGCTCGTTCTCGAGGGCCTCGGCCGGGATCTCCTCGCGGGACAGGTACTTCGGCGCGAAGGCGGCGATGTGCTGCGCGACGTCCTTGGCGACCTCGGCGTTCTCCTTGTCCAGCTCGACCAGGACGCCGACGGCCGGCGGCAGGTCGGGGCTGGTCTTGTGGAGGTAGACCGCGACGAAGCCGTCACCGTCGAACTGGGCGAAGCGACGGAGGACGATCTTCTCGCCCAGGGTCGCGTTGGCCTCGTCCACGAACTGCTGGACGGTCTTGCCGGCCTCGATCTCGGACGCCAGGGCGGCGTCCAGGTCGGCAGGGGCGCTCTTGGCGAGGTGGGCGGCGATCGCGTCGGCGACCTGGACGAAGTTGTCACCCTTGGCGACGAAGTCGGTCTCGCAGTTCAGCTCGACCAGGACGCCGGACTTCTTGTCCTCGGCGATCAGCGCGGCGACGGCGCCGTTGGAGGCGTCACGGCCCTCGCGCTTCGCAACGCCCTTCTGGCCCTTGATGCGCAGGAGCTCGACGGCCTTCTCGACGTTGCCCTCGGCCTCGTCCAGGGCCTTCTTGCAGTCCATCATGCCGGCGCCGGTGAGCTCACGGAGCTTCTTGACGTCCGCGGCGGTGAAGTTCGCCATGGTGTGAATCTCTTCTCGCGTCTCGCGTGTCTGCGTGGAGTGGCGCCGGCACCGATGGTTCGGACCCGGCGCGGGAGAGAGGGGCACCCGCCGGTGTCGTACCGGCGAGTGCCCCTCACCCGTGGTACGTCAGGCCTGCTCGGCCGGAGCGTCGGTGGCCGGAGCCTCGGCGACCGGGGCCTCGGCGGCCGGGGTCTCGGCAACCGGAGCCTCGTCGGCGGGGGCCTCAGCGGCCGGAGCCTCGGCGGCGGCGGGGGCCTCCTCGGCCTTCTTCTCGCCCTCGATGAGGTCCTTCTCCCAGTCGGCCAGCGGCTGGTCGGCGCCCGGCTCGGCCTTGGTGTCGCCCTTGGCGACACCCGCGCGGGACTTCAGGCCCTCGGCGACGGCGTCGGCGATCACGCGGGTCAGCAGGGTGACGGAGCGGATCGCGTCGTCGTTGCCCGGGATCTTGTAGTCGACCTCGTCCGGGTCACAGTTGGTGTCGAGGATGGCGACGACCGGGATGTTGAGCTTCCGGGCCTCGCCGACCGCGATGTGCTCCTTCTTGGTGTCCACGATCCAGACAGCGCTGGGAACGCGCTGCATGTCGCGGATACCGCCGAGGGTCTTCTCCAGCTTGTCGTGCTCGCGCTGGAGGACCAGGAGCTCCTTCTTGGTGAGGCCGGAACCGGCCACGTCCGAGAAGTCCAGCTCGCCGAGCTCCTTGAGGCGCTGCAGGCGCTTGTAGACGGTCGAGAAGTTGGTCAGCATGCCGCCGAGCCAGCGCTGGTTCACGTAGGGCATGCCCACGCGGGTGGCCTGCTCGGCGATGGCCTCCTGGGCCTGCTTCTTCGTGCCGACGAAGAGGACGCTGCCGCCGTGGGCAACGGTCTCCTTGATGAACTCGAAGGCGCGGTCGATGTAGTTCAGCGACTGCAGCAGGTCGATGATGTAGATGCCGTTGCGCTCGGTGATGATGAAGCGCTTCATCTTCGGGTTCCAGCGGCGGGTCTGGTGACCGAAGTGGACGCCGCTCTCCAGCAGCTCCCGCATCGTGACGACGGCCATTGCCGTGCTCCTCAGGTGTTACGGCCCGACTGTGACCGCCCTCGGGGGGTTCCCCTCGGGCGAAGTGCCTACGGTCGGGTCAGTCTCGGTTGTCCGTGGCGGCCAGGTGACAGCCACGCCTGACGCCCCGATCGTGCCGAGCCGCTTCCACCCGCTCGGTCCGGGGACCGGTCGGGCTCGGCGGACCGAGCGGCACTCGCACCTGGCGGAGGCCGCGGAAGAACCGTGTCCGACCACCGGTGGCGGGGCGTGCGAAGTCGACCCGGTGGACCGGGTCGCGTGTGAAGTGTACGGGAAGCGCCGAGCGGCGAGCGACTTCTCGGGCGCCCGGGGGCCCGCGGGCGGACTGCGCCCGAGCGGCGGATGGCCTGGGGGAAGCCCGGGAAACGGCCGCGGCGGACGGGGCCGCGGCGACCGGCGAACGGGCGCCGGCTGGTCGGCTCCCTGCCCACCGACCGGTCCTGGTATGCCGTTCGTCCACCGGACGGCGGCACCCGTACACCCGTCGGGGGGACGGCGACCGGCGGTGGGGGTGGTTTGTCCACAGGAATCCGGAAGGGGGTGGTCTGGGCAGCGGGGCCCGGCCAGCCTCGGGGCATGACTGGGCGCAGCGGGGTTCGAGGAGTGGTCGCGGAGGCGATCGGGTGGGTGGCCGGGTTGGTGGCCGGGTGGATGGCCGGGTGGGTGCGTGGCCGGCCGGTGGGGGTGGGCGGGATGGCCGGTGCGGTGGTCACGCGGGTGGTGCGGGGGATCGCGCTGGGGGTGGTGCTCGCCCTGATGGCGGGTGCGGGGGTGGCGCGGGCCGCCGCTGCTGGCGAGGGCGGCGCGGGTGCGGGTGGCGCGGGTACAGGTGGCGTGGGCGCAAGTGGCACGGGTTCAGGCGGCGCGGGCGGGGGCTCCACCGGCCGGGGGCCGGCGCGGGCCTGGCCGGTGGGCGGGCCCGGCGGGGTGCTGGGGCGCTTCGAGCCGCCGGCCAAGCCGTGGGCGGCCGGGCACCGGGGTGTGGACCTCGGCGCCGCGCCCGGGGCGGAGGTGCGGGCGGCGGCCGCCGGGGTGGTCGCGTTCTCCGGGCTGGTGGCGGGACGGCCGGTGGTGACCGTCGTCCATCCGGGCTCCGGGACTCCCCCGCTGCGGACCACCTACCTCCCCGTCACCGGCACCGTCCCGGTCGGCACCGGGGTGGCCGCCGGGCAGGTCGTCGGACGGCTCGCCCCCGACGGACGGCACTGCGGCGCACGGGACTGCCTGCACTGGGGGCTGCTGCGCGGGGGCCGCTACCTCGATCCACTGGCCCTGCTGGGCACGGGACGGGCCCGTCTGCTGCCGCTGGGCGGAAGGTGAACGCGCGGAACGGCGGCGCGACAGGGCGGAACGGGCGGGGCAGGGGCGCGCGGCGGGACGGGCCGGGGAATGGGCGGGGGCGGGGAACGGGCGGGGGCGGGTCAGGTCCGGTCGAGGCCTTGCAACGCCAGGGCCACCGCCGCGTCCGCGACCGCCTCCGGGGACTCCACCGGGCAGCCCGTACGGTCCCCGGTGGCGAACTGCTCGGTCCGGCGGACGGCCGCCTCCACGATCCCCTGCAGCAGTGCCGCGGCGAGCCGGGGCTGGTCGTGGCCGAGTTCCTCCAGCGCCCGGACGACCAGGCCGACGAGCCCGCCGTGCGCCGCCCGGATGCGCTCGCGCGCGGCCTCGTCCAGCTCCAGCGCCGAGATGGCCGTGACCGCCCGGTGCCTGGGGTCCCCGGCCAGCGCCAGCTGGCCCCGGACGTACGCCTCGATCCGCTCGGCGGCGGTCTCGCAGCTCGCCATCCCGGCCTCGATCTCGGCCGCCCAGAGCGGGAAGTCCACCTCGCACAGTGCCTCGACCACGGCGGCACGGGAGCGGAAGTACTCGTAGACGGAGGAACGCGCCAGCCCGGTACGGGCGGCGAGCGAGGGGAAGGTCAGGGCCTCCATGCCGCCCTCGGTGAGCAGGACGCGGGCAGCGTCCAGGAGGGCTGCCCGCTGCAGCTGGCGATGCTCGGCCACCGTGGCCGCTCGGATCTTCGGCACGGACCCACTGTACGGAGCCGCGCGCGCGGCCGGAACGGCGCCGCGCATTCGAAGGAGGAGCCGGCCCGGCGGGCGGCTCTGGCGCCCGCTACCGGACGTCCGAGAGCTTGGCCCGCAACTGGAGGACGGACTTGGTGTGGATCTGGCTCACCCGGCTCTCCGTCACCCCCAGCACCTGGCCGATCTCGGCGAGGGTGAGGCCCTCGTAGTAGTACAGCGTGACCACGGTCTTCTCCCGCTCGGGGAGGGTGTTGACCGCCTGGGCCAGCAGTCTGCGCAGCTCGCGGTCCTCGGCCACCTCGACCGGGTCGTCCGCGCCGTGGTCCTCCAGGGTGTCCACCAGACTGAGCCGGTCGCCGCCCTCCCCCACCGGGTGCAGCAGTTCGTCCAGGGCCACCACGTTGGCGAGCGACAGCTGGCTGAAGATCGCGTGCAGGTCCTCGATCGCGATGCCCATCTCGGCCGCGACCTCGGGCTCGTGCGGCGTCCGGCGCAGCCGGGCCTCCAGCGTCGCGTACGTCCGCTCGACGGCCTTCGCCTTCTGCCGCACCGAGCGGGGGATCCAGTCCAGGGCGCGCAGCTCGTCGATGATCGCGCCGCGGATGCGGCTGATCGCGTAGGTCTCGAACTTGATGGCGCGGTCGATGTCGAACTTCTCGATCGCGTCGATCAGCCCGAAGACCCCGGAGGAGACGAAGTCGGCCTGTTCGACGTTGGACGGCAGGCCGACCCCGACCCGCCCCGCCACGTACTTGACGAGTGGTGAGTAGTGGAGGATCAGCTGCTCGCGCAGCCGCTGGTCACCGGTCTCCTTGTAGGAGCGCCAGAGCTCTTCGAGCGCGCTGCGCCCCTGGGCACCGGGCTCCCGGGCGTCCCGGCTCTCCTGGGCGTTACGGGGCTCCTGGGCGTTCCGGGCGTCCCCGGCCTGCGCCCCCCGCCCCGCCCCGGACTGGTCCCGGCGGGGCCGGGGCCCGGGTGGGGAGGTGGCGTCCGGCGCCGGGGCGCTCGAAGGCAACCGGGGGGCGCGGGGTACGGCCGCACCCCCCGGCGCGTCCGCCTCGCCGAGCGCCCCGGTGCCGTGGACCGTCTCGACACCGTGAGCGGCGTCGGCACGCTGGGCCGGGTCGGCGTCCCTGGTCGTGTCCGCGGGCTGGCCCGGCACCACCGTCGGCCGGCCGCCCTGACGCGACAGGCCTCCCTTCGTCCCCGCCGCCTTGGACGGGAACTCGGTCGCGGGTCGCGGCGGGGGGGGCGGCCGCCGCCCCCCGCCGCCGCCCCCCCACCGCCTCACTGGGATCGTAAACAAAAACCAAACCCCACCAATACTACCTCAA
>NZ_JBHWIV010000096.1:0-30561 GCF_042731675.1 Kitasatospora sp. NPDC059827
TATAAACCACCCCTAAATCGGGGGCCGCGTATTTTGTTATTATCTCCCTGGCCCACGCCCCCCCTGGGACATGGCCCCCCTGGCCCTGGTGCCCCCTGGCCCCGCCCCGGGGGGGGGCCTGGCCCCGGGCCGGGAGAGAGCGGGAGCCGCTGTTCCGAGGGACGGGGTGAGCGCGAGATGTGGATGGGTGGGTGGGCAGGCGGCGGGTGAGGTGGGAGGAGGAGGGTGGGTGGGGGGGCGGGGGGGAGGGGGCGGGCCCCCGTAGTGTCGACGGAGCGAAGCCCCGAAAGCCCCCCACGAAATACCACCGGACCCAGCCCGCGAACCGGGCACAATGGCCTAGTGACGGTGGCCCGTCCGGCGTCGGGGGGCCAGGGGATTGGAGGCCCGGGTGAGCGATCTTCCGCGCAAGGCAGTGACCCGAACGGCACGGCTCGCCGCCCTGCCGCTGGGCATAGCCGGTCGCGCCACGCTCGGACTGGGCAGGCGCATCGGCGGCCGGTCCGCCGAGGTGGTGACGGCCGAGCTCCAGCAGGCCACCGCCGACCAGCTGTTCAAGGTGCTGGGCGAGCTCAAGGGCGGGGCGATGAAGTTCGGGCAGGTGCTGTCCGTCTTCGAGGCCGCGCTGCCCGAGGAGGTCGCCGGTCCGTACCGGGCGGCGCTCACCAAGCTGCAGGACGCCGCTCCCCCGATGCCCGCCACCAAGGTGCACACCGCCCTGGCCGAGCGGCTCGGGGAGGGCTGGCGCGAGCTGTTCCTGGAGTTCGACGACCGTCCGGCGGCGGCCGCCTCGATCGGCCAGGTGCACCGCGCGGTCTGGCACGACGGCAGACGGGTCGCCGTCAAGGTGCAGTACCCGGGTGCGGGCGACGCGCTGCTCGCCGATCTCTCCCAGCTGTCCCGGGTGGCCTGGCTGCTCGGCCCGCTGATCCCCGGGCTGGACATCAAGCCGCTGATCACCGAGCTGCGCGAGCGCGTCTCGGAGGAGCTGGACTACGAGCTGGAGGCCCAGGCCCAGCGCCGGCACGCCGAGGAGTTCGCGGGTGACCCGGACATCGTGGTGCCGGTCGTGGTGGCGCAGGCCGACCAGGTGCTGATCACCGAGTGGATGGACGGCACCCCGCTGTCCGAGGTGATCGCGAACGGCACCCAGGAGGAGCGCGACCGAGCCGGGCAGCTGCTGGCCCGGTTCCTGTTCGCGGGCCCGTCGCGGACGGGGCTGCTGCACGCGGACCCGCACCCGGGCAACTTCCGGCTGTTGAAGGACGACGGCCCGGTCGGGGGCTGGCGGCTGGGCGTGCTGGACTTCGGCACCGTGGACCGCGTGCCGGGCGGGCTGCCGGCGCCGATCGGGGCCTCGCTGCGGATGGCCCTGGACGGCGACGCGGCGGGCGTGCTCACGATGCTGCGCGAGGAGGGCTTCGTGAAGCCCTCGATCGAGCTGGATCCGGACGCGGTGCTGGACTACCTGCTGCCGATCATCGAGCCGGCGGCGGTGGACAGCTTCCACTTCACCCGGGCCTGGATGCGGGCCCAGGCGGCCCGGATCGCCGATCCGCGCTCGCCCGCCTACAACCTGGGCAAGCAGTTGAACCTGCCGCCCTCGTACCTGCTGATCCACCGGGTGACGCTGAGCACCATCGGGGTGCTGTGCCAGCTGGGCGCCAAGGCGCCGTTCCGCGCCGAGATGCTGGAGTGGCTGCCCGAGTTCTCCGGTGAGCGCCCCGCGAAGCCCGCCGGGGCGGGCGGCCCTGCCGCGCCCGCGAAGCGCACCGCGTCCGCCGCGCCCGCCAAGTCCGCCCCGCCCAGCAAGTCCGGCAAGCCCGCCAAGGCCGCGAAGCCGACCAAGGCCGCCAAGCCCGCCCACGACTGAGCCGACCGCCGAGGGCGGGCGCCGCGCACAAGCACAACGGCCGCAGGCCGCTCCCCGGGAACGGGGGGCGGCCTGCGGCACGACGGGGGTCGGTCGGATCGGCGGCGAACCGCCTGTGCCGGCGCTACATCAGCGCGACGGCGAGCGCCTTGCGGGCGCGCAGCGAGGCCCGCTCGGCCCGCTGCCGGAGCTTGCGGGCCCGGACGACCCGGCTGACGAGGCGTTGTTCCTCGGCCTCGTGGAGCCTGTCTTGCATATGGGCACGGGCCAGGGATTCATGCAGGAGTTGCATTTCGAGGGTCCTGTTCTGGATCTGAAGTTCGGTGGTCTGCTCGGCGCGGACGGTCGGATCGATGGCGGCGGGGGTCATGTGGTGGTCCTGCTCGTGGTGCGTGCTCGGAAATGGGGCGGTGCGGGCTGCTGCGTCGGCCTTTGCGGCGGCGATCCGTACGGACCGGCGGAGGGCGCTGTCCAGCGGGGGCTGCTCTCCCCGGCGGACTGCCCTGGCGTCGTGGGCCGGGTTCACGCCATGACCTCGGTCTTGCGCGGACGCCCACGCGGCCGCTTGCGGGCCACGACGACACCCTGGACGAACAGTTCGCCGCCCCAGACGCCCCACGGCTCGCGCCGCTCCAGGGCGCCCGCGAGGCAGGCCTCCTTCACCGGGCAGGTGCCGCAGAGGGACTTCGCGTACTCGACGTCGGCGGGCGTCTCGGCGAAGAAGACCTCGGGGTCGAAGGCGCGGCAGGGGATGGGGAAACCGAGCGCCTCGGCCTGCTCGATCGAGTTGAGCTGCATGAACGGAACCTCCGGAGGGTCGGCCTGGTCGGCCTTGGTGATCTGGCTTGTCGGCGGTACGGACGGGATGGGCGGCGTGATGACCGTGGACACTGTGGGCGTCTTCCTCGTCTTCTCAGTGGTTCCGGCCCAGGTGACTGGTGGTGCTGGGCCGGAGGCCCCGGGGGGCCTGGGTGGTCTTGCGTACCGGACAAAACAGAAGGGCCGCGGATCCCGGTGTGACGGGTTCCGCGGCCCTGGAGGTGCCGACCTGAGACTGACTCAGGTTCGTTCTCTCCAGGGTTCAGGCCCGCGGAAGGCCCGCATCCGGACGGCCTCGGCGCCGATAAAGGCGGCCTTGGCCTGGTTGATCTGCTGCTCGTTCTGCTTCTGGGCGTTTCCGGCACCGACGGCCTGCGCATAGTCGCCATGCATGGCGGCGATTACGGCTGACTTCGGTGCCTGGAGCGGTCGCTGGTCGCACTCGGAGCGCGACGTGCCGACCTGCGCCCAGCCACGGGACAGACCGGTCTCGACGACGATGCCTTCGACACTCCTGCCGCCCGTGGGGCACAGATCAGTGTGTCCAAGACCACTGACAGCGGAGGCGACGGAGACACCGGTGGTGTCGAGACCCAGACCGGTTCCACCGAGCTCGGCGAGCGCCCGCAGACGGGCGGCACGCAGGGAGGCAGCGACAACGGTCTGGCCAGTCATTTTGGTGATCATGATGTTTCCCACTGTCTTCGCCTCCTCTCGGCGTCTCGCGGAGCCTGGTTTCCCTGGCTCCGAATGTTCGGATGTCTGTCTCGGTGAAGCTGGTGAAGCAGGTGAAGCGTGAAACGTGTGAGGCTGTGTGGCGTGGGGAATCGGCACAGGTTTCACCCCGTGCGACCGCGTCCCCTTGACCGCTCCGGCAGGCTATTGCGCTCCCGGTATGCCGCGCAAACTATTTTTCACGCGAGTTCACGCGGCGCCATCGACGGCACGGTCCGCGCGACGTTCCGCGGCGGTTGTGAAGTCCCCCGAGCAGTCCCCTGGACCGCGCCCGTGCCGGCTCACGCCGGATCGACCGGACCGTCGTCCTCGACGCCGTCCGAATCCTCCTCGGGCTCCTCCCCCGCACACAACGAGAGCACGGCGGCCCCGTACTTGTCCAGCTTCATGGCGCCGACCCCCGAGATCAGGGCCAGTTCCTGCCGGTTCGCGGGCACGTCCTCGGCGATCGCCATCAGCGTCGCGTCGGTGAACACCACGTACGCCGGGACGCCCTGCCCCTTGGCCTGCGCGGCCCGCCAGTCGCGCAGGCGTTCGTAGAGCGCCTCGTCCATCGTGGACGGGCAGTCCTCGCAGCGGCGCAGCTTGCGTTCGACGGCGTCGGTGAGCGCCTTGTCGCAGACCCGGCACTTGACCGGGCCGCGGACCCGCCGGGCGGCGGAGCGCTCGCCGGGCTCGACGCCCCCCCGCCCGCCCCGCGCGCCGGTGCGCGCGCCCGGGGCGGTGGAGCCGGGGCGCAGCCCGTCCATGAAGCGGCTGGGCTTGCGGGAGGCGCGGCCGCCCGGGGAGCGGGAGAGGGCCCAGGAGAGGCTGAGGTGCTTGCGGGCGCGGGTGACGCCGACGTAGAGGAGGCGGCGTTCCTCCTCGATCTGTTCGTCGGTCTTGGCGTAGATGATCGGCAGGGTGCCCTCGGTGAGGCCGACGAGGAAGACGGCGTCCCATTCGAGGCCCTTGGCGGCGTGCAGGGAGGCGAGGGTGACGCCTTCGACGGCCGGGGCGTGCTGGGCGGCGGCGCGGGCGTCGAGTTCGGCGACGTAGGCGGCGAGGTCGGTGTCCAGGCCTTCGGCGGTGCGGGTGCGCTCGAACTCCTCGGCGAGCCGGACGAGGGCGGCGAGGGACTCCCAGCGGTCGCGGACGGCGCCGGAGCCGGCGGGCGGGTCGGGGGTGAAGCCGCGGCTGGCGAGGACGGCGCGGACCTGGCCGGCCAGGTCGGGGGCGCCGGCGGTGAGGGGGTCGGCGGCGGCGCGGGCGGCGCCGCGCAGCAGGACGCCGGCGTCGCGGACCTCGGGGCGCTCGAAGAAGCGTTCGGCGCCCTTGAGCTGGTACGGGACGCCGAGGTCGGCGAGGGCCTGCTCGTAGACCTCGGACTGGCCGTTGGTGCGGAACAGGACGGCGATCTCGCTGGCGCGCACGCCGGCGGCGATGAGGTCCTTGATCCGGCGGGCGGTGGTCTCGGCCTCGGTGGGTTCGTCCTCGTACTCGGTGTAGACGGGTTCGGGGCCGGCCTCGCGCTGGGAGACGAGTTCGAGGCGGTGGCGGGCGGCCTCGCCGCGGGCCTGGGAGAGCAGTCCGTTGGCGAGGTGGACGACCTGGGGGGTGGAGCGGTAGTCGCGGACGAGTTTGACGACGGTGGCCTCGGGGTGGCGGCCGCGGAAGTTGAGCAGGTAGTCGGGGGTGGCGCCGGTGAAGGAGTAGATGGTCTGGCTGGCGTCGCCGACGACGCACAGGCTGGCGCCGCCGCCGTCGCCGGTCCACCGGTCGAGCAGGCGCTGCTGGAGCGGGGAGACGTCCTGGTACTCGTCGACGGTGAAGTGCCGGTACTGGCTGCGGACCTGGTCGGCGATGTCGGGCCGGTCCTCCAGGATGGCGGCGGTGAGGAGCAGGACGTCCTCGAAGTCGATGTTGCCGCGGCGGGTCTTGGTCTCCTCGTAGACGCGGTAGACCTGGGCGGTCTCGGCCGGGTCGCGGGGGGCTTCGCGGCCGGACTTGGCGACGGCGGCGGGGTAGTCCTCGGGGGCGGTCTGGGTGACCTTGGCCCATTCGATCTCGGCGGTGAGGTCGCGCAGTTCGGTGCGCTGGACGCGCAGTCCGCAGCGGCCGGCGGCCTCGGCGACGAGCTGGACCTTGCGTTCGAGCAGTTGGGGCACCGGGCCGCCGACGGCGCGGGGCCAGAAGTACTGGAGCTGGCGCAGGGCGGCGGCGTGGAAGGTGCGGGCCTGGACGCCGTCGGCGCCGAGCTGGCGCAGCCGGCCGCGCATCTCACCGGCGGCGCGGGCGGTGAAGGTGACGGCGAGGACCTGCTGGGGCTGGTAGACGCCGCTGCGCACGCCGTAGGCGATCCGGTGGGTGATGGCGCGGGTCTTGCCGGTGCCGGCGCCGGCGAGGACGCAGACGGGGCCGTGCAGGGCGGTGGCGACGGCGCGCTGTTCGGGGTCGAGCCCGGCGAGGACGGCGTCGGGGCCCGTGGCGGTGCCGGGGTCGGCCCAGGGGGAGCCGTGGGGGCCGTCGTAGGGGCTGCCGCTCAAGAGGTCTTCCTGCATGCGTTCCATCCTCTCAGCCCGCTGGGACAACGGGGGCGGGGTTGTCCACAGGCCCGGTGCGATCGCAGGATGATCGCTCCGCTCCGTGCGTCCTGGGGCCGGAATGACTGCCACCCGGTGGACGTTGCGGCTGTCAGAACGTACGAACCCCTCTTTCGAAGGAGCCCCCTCGATGTCCGGCAGCGTGACGATGTACAGCACGACCTGGTGTGGTTACTGCAACCGGCTCAAGAGCCAGCTGGACCGCGAGGGCATCGGCTACACCGAGATCAACATCGAGGAGGACCCGGCGTCGGCGACGTTCGTCGAGTCGGTGAACGGCGGCAACCAGACGGTGCCGACGGTGCTGGTGCAGCCGGTGGGCGGCGGGGAGCAGGTCGTGATGACGAACCCGAGCCTGATCCAGGTCAAGAAGGCCCTCGCGGCCTGACCCAGCCCGGTCCGCCGGGATCCGCCCCGGTCCACCCGGGTTCGCCGGGGCCCGCCCCGGTCCGCCGGGGTCGGCGCGCGTCACTGCGCGTCGGCCCGGGCGGGGTCGACGGGGGCGGCGGGGGCGGGCAGGCTGGTGCGCGCGCCGAGGTCGCCGATGCCGTAGACGAGTCGGCTGCGGTCGGCGGAGTAGCGGGTCTCGATGACCCGGACGGGGCCGCGCCGGTCGTAGGTGACGCGGGTCTGGACCATCAGCGGGACGCCGGGGCCGCCCTGGAACCACTGGGCCTCCTCGGGGCCGGGCATCCGGGCGACGAGGTGGTCGACGGCGCCGATCTCGGTGCGGCCGAGGGTGGCGAGGACGGCTTCGTCGCCGCCTTCGACGGGGTCGGGTTCCATCAGCGGGGTGCCGGCGGCGAGTCCGGCCCGGTAGTGGCTCTCCTCGATGGAGTACGGCTCGCGGTCGAGCAGGCGCAGCTGGCGGCGGACGACGATGGCCTCGCCGGGGCGCAGTCCGAGGCGTTCGGCGATGTCGACGCGGGCCCGGACGATCATCATCTCGAAGTCGGTGCTGAGTTCGCGCCCGGCTTCGGCGGCTTCGCCGAGGTAGACGGTGGAGGGGGCGGCGAGGCAGTCGCGCGGTGCGGGGGTCAGGGTGGGGCCGTAGGCGCGGTGGTCGAGCACGGGGTGTTCGCGCAGGTAGGTGCCCTTGCCCTGGAGGCGGACCAGCCGGCCTTCGTTGACCAGGACGTCGACGGCGAGGCGGACGGTGTTGCGGGCGACGCCGTACTGGCGTTCCAGTTCGCTCTCGACCGGGAGGGCGGCGGCGGCGGTGAACTCGCCTTCGGCGATCCGGCGGCGCAGGTCGGCGGCGAGGCGCTGGTATTTGGGGGATTGGGCGGAGCCCCGGGGGATTGTCACCCGAGTGAATGTAGCGAGCGCGGTGACGCGGTTTCAGCCGTTTCCGGCAATGTCGTCCGCGCGGGTTGACGGTGGGGGCGCCGGAGTGCCCCGCGGTAGCAGAACTGGCCCGTCCGGTTACGAACAGACGCTCGTGGCGGGTTCGGGAAGAGCTCGAAAAGGAAATAGGGGGCGCGCGGCAAGAGCCACGCGCCCCCTTCTCCTCGGGCGTCCCGGAAATCCGTACCTGATGACCGGACGGCCCGATGACCGGACGACCGGATAGCCGGATGGCGGGACAACCGGACGACCGAATGCCGGGACTACCAGCGCGCCGCCGAGGGCAGCGGCTCGCCGTACCAGAGCTCGACCAGGTGGCGGGCGATCGAGATGCCGGAGGGCGGCAGGATCTCCCCGGCCTCCATCCCGGCCCGCAGTTCCTCGCGGGAGAACCAGCGCGCCTCGGCCAGTTCCTCGCCGTCCACGGTGATCTCGGTGCCGCCGGGCAGCGCCTTGCCGGTGAAGCCGAGCATCAGGCTGGACGGGAACGGCCAGGGCTGGCTGGCGACGTAGCGGACCTCGCCGACCCGCACCCCCGCCTCCTCGTGCACCTCGCGGGCGACCGCCTGCTCGATCGACTCCCCCGGCTCGACGAAGCCGGCCAGCGTGGACCAGCGGCCCTCCGGCCAGAGCGCCTGGCGGCCGAGCAGGCAGCGGTCCTGCTCGTCGGTGATCACCATGATCACCGCCGGGTCGGTGCGCGGGTAGTGCTCGGCCGCGCAGGAGGTGCAGCGCCGCACGTGCCCGGCGCCCGCCTTCTCGGTGGGGTGGCCGCAGCGCGAGCAGAAGCTGTGCAGCCGGTGCCAGTGCTCCAGGGCGACGGCGTGCACCAGCAGCCCGGAGTCCCGGTCGGACAGCATCGCGCCGACCTCGCGCAGCCCGGCGGGGCGGGCGTCGCCGTCCAGCCGGCCGGGCAGGCTCTCGCCGGCCAGCGCGAAGTACGAGACGCCGTCCCGGTCGGTGCCGAGGAAGTAACGGTCCCCGGTCTGCGGCGCCTCGAAGGAGGGCAGCAGGACGAGTTCGGTGCCCTCGGCGGTGTCCACGACGAAGGCCTCGCCGCCGGCGATCGGCAGCACCCGGGTGGCGGGGTGGCTCCAGGCCGCGGCCAGCCAGGGCTCGTCGAACCGGTGCTCGGCGGCCCGCTCCACCCCGGCCCTGGCCAGGGCCAGGGCTCGCGGGCGCTCGGTCTCAGGCTCGGTGCTCACGTCGTTCCATCCCCACGTGGTGAATCATCCGGATGAGTGATCTGACTGCTGTTCCGCGGGCGCGGCGGCTCACGCGCCGGGCCGGAAGTTCTCGGCCAGGTCGCCCCACAGGTAGGCGGCGGTCTCGACGCCCTTGGCCAGCAGGTCCAGCTCGACCTTCTCGTTGACCGAGTGCCAGCCGTCCGAGGGCACCGAGATGCCGAGGAACAGCACCGGTGCGCCCAGCACGTCCTGGAGGTCGGCGGCGGGGCCGGAGCCGCCCTCGCGGGTGAAGAGGATCTTCTGCCCGAAGGCGCGGCCCATCGCGCGGACGGTGGACTGCAGCGCCGGGTGGTCCAGCGGGGTCAGGCAGGGCCGGGTCGCGCCGGGGAAGACCAGCTCGTAGCGGATGCCCTCGGGGACCTGCTCGGCGACCCAGGACCGGACGGCCTCGCGGACCTTCTCCACCTCCTGCCCGGCGACCAGCCGGAAGGACAGCTTGAGGTGCGCCGAGGACGGCACGATGGTCTTGCCGCCGGGGCCGGTGTAGCCGCCCCAGATGCCGTTGACCTCGGCGGTGGGCCGGGCCCAGACCCGCTCCAGGGTGGAGTACCCGGCCTCGCCGCGGGTGCCGTACGACTTGGCGACGCGCAGCCACTGCGCCTCGTCGAAGGGCAGTTCGGCGAACAGCTCGCGCTCGCGCTCGGTCAGCTCGACGACCCCGTCGTAGAAGCCCGGGATCGCGACCTTCCGGTCGGCGTCGTGCAGGGCGGCGGTCAGCTCGGCCGCGACCTCGGCCGGGTTGGGCACGGCGCCGCCGAAGGAGCCGGAGTGGATGTCGGTGTCCGGGCCGTACAGGTCGAGCTGGGCGTCGGCGAGGCCGCGCATGCCGGTGCAGACGGTCGGGGTGGTCTCGGACCACATCCCGGTGTCGGAGATGACCACCACGTCGGCGGCCAGCCGGCCGGCCTCGCGCCGGACCAGGTCGGCGAAGTGCGGCGAGCCGGACTCCTCCTCGCCCTCGATCAGCAGCTTGAGGTTGACGGCCGGCGCGGTGCGGCCGGTGGCGGCCAGGTGGGCGCGCACGCCCAGGGTGTGGAAGAACACCTGGCCCTTGTCGTCGGCGGCGCCGCGCGCGTACAGCCGGTTGCCGACCACGGTCGGGGCGAACGGCTCGGTGTCCCAGCCGTCCTCCTTCGCCGCGGGCTGCACGTCGTGGTGCCCGTAGACCAGGACGGTCGGCGCGGACGGGTCCCCGGACGGCCACTCGGCGAACACCGCCGGCAGCCCGTCGGTCTCCCACACCTCGGCCACCGGGAAGCCGGTCTGGCGCATCTTGGCGGCCAGCCAGTCCGCGGAGCGGCGCACGTCATCGGCGCGCTCCGGGTCGGCGGAGACGGAGGGGATCGCCAGCCACTCGGAGAGGTCGGCGAGGAAGGCGGCCTGGTGCTGGTCGATGTAGGAGCGGACGGCGCTGTCCGGGGTACTCGTCATACCGACGACTGTAGTTCGCCCGTGCGGGTGCCCGCCCCGGCCCTCCGGGTGCCGGACGCCGTCGGGCCTGTAACCTCCGTCACCCCCGCCGCCGGGAGGGGCGGACGGGGGTGGCGGACGGGGACGGCCGGAGCCGGGCGCGGCGGTCGGGGGCGGCCGGAGCCGGGCACCGGCCCCACCCGGGCACCGGCCTCAGCCGGTGCGGCGCAGCAGCGAGATCCGCGAGCGGGTGAGCAGCGCGGCCAGGCCGGCCGCGAGCAGCGGCAGCACCACGACGGTGGTGCCGATGGTGGCCCAGGGGAAGACGACGGCCCCCTTGTTGGCGAGCTCCTCCGGGCTGATCCCGGGGTAACTGGCCGCGAGTCCCTGGACCTTGCGCAGGGCGACGGCCGGGACGACGCCGCTGATGACGCCGAGCAGGGTGCCCATGGCAGCGATCACTCCGCACTGGAAGCCGGACAGCGTGCGCCGGATGCGCGGTTCGGCGCCGACCGCTGCGAGGGTGGTCAGGTCGCGCTGGGAGTCGGCGGCGGCCAGTCCGGTGGCGATACCGGCGGCGCCGAGGGCGACGAGGGCGGCGAAGCCTGCCAGGCCGAGGCCGATGAGTCCGGCCTTGGACTGGTAGCCGCGTTCGACGTCGAGCACGGTGCGGTCGGTGAGCTTGGCGAGCGCGCCGTCGGCCTTCTGCTGGTCGCCGTCGGAGGGTGCGGCCGCGGGGAGCCAGACCGAGCCGGCCGGCTTGGTGCTGAAACCGAGGCGGGTGGCGGTGTCCGGGGTGATGACGAGCTGGCCGGGGGCCGGCAGTACGGCGGGGGCGAGGACGGCGTCGACCTCGGTCTCGGTCTCCTTGGGCTTGGGGGTGGAGCCGTCGGCGCTCGCGGCGGCCGGCTCGGTGTACCGCAGGGCGACCTTGCCGTCCTTGTAGTAGCGCGGGTCGAAGACCACGGCCTTGCCGGCGGCGAGGGCCTGAACGGCCGCCGGGTCGGTGACGCCGTAGAGGTTGCGCAGCAGGGTGGCGTCGCCGGCGGCGAGGTCGCCGTACTGGCTGCCGCCGCGTTCGTGGATCTGGCAGCGCGGGTCGGTGTTCATCACCCGCTTGATCTCGTCCGGTCCGGCCGGGCTGTCGCGGTCGAAGACCGGGCAGCGCCGCTCCTTGGGCGGCATGACCTGGATGTAGCCGCAGTAGGAGCCGGACTGGCAGTCGCCCTTGAGGTCGACGTGGGAGACGTCGGCGCGCGGGCCGAGGCCGGGGATGGAGCGTTCCACGGTGTCGCGCATCTGCGGGAGCAGCTTGGCCTCGGTGGTGTTGCCGTAGCCGCTGTTGAGGATGACGGCGCCGGCCGGGCCGGCGGCGGCGTACTCGCGGCGGTACTGCTCGTCGTAGCTGGCGAGGAAGACGTTGACGGCGACGGAGCCGGCGACGGCGGCCATCACGGCGGCGACGGCGGGTGCGGTGCGGCCGCGGTGGCGGACGGAGTCGCGCAGGGCGAGCCGGGGGCCGAGCGAGAGCCAGCGGCCGAGCTTGCCGAACAGGCCGACCAGGTACGGGGTGAGGGCGACCATGCCGAGTTCGGCGATGAGCGAGCCGCCGAGGACGGCGAGGGTGCGGCTGGAGAAGCCGCTGGTCGCGCCGACCAGGGCGAGGGCGGCGCCGCCGGCGAGCATCAGCAGGCCGAGCAGGGCCAGCTTGCGGCTGGGGGGCTTGAGCGAGTCGCGGCCGGTGAGCGCGGAGACGACGTCCTGCCGGGAGGCCTGGACGGCGGGCACGATGGCGGCGAGCAGTCCGGTGACCAGGCCGACCAGGAGGACGCCGAGCAGGTCGAGCGGCTGGAGGTTGAAGTGGCCGAAGCGGGCGCCGGAGTACTCCTCGGCCTGGGTGCGCAGCAGGGCGACCAGGCCGATGCCGAGGCCGAGGCCGACGGCGGCGCCGGTGAGGCCGAGGACGATGCCGCCGCCGAGGACGACCGCGCGGACGTTGGCGCGGTCACCGCCCGCGGCCGCGAGCAGCCCGAGCTGCCGGCGCGAGCGTCGGGCCCCGACGGCGAAGGCGGGGCCCGCGAGGAGGACGATCTCCAGCAGGGCCATGCCGACGACGGTGCCGAGGATGACGACGGAGGTGCGGTCGAGCAGGGCGGTGCCGCTGGCGCCGCGGATCCGGTCCAGCTCGGTGTAGTAGGGCACCTGGGCGCGCGGGGGCGGGTCGAGCACGACGGTGCGGGAGGCCACGAGGAAGCCGTAGCCGTTGAGTTCGGTGACCTTGGCCCAGTCGAGGGCGGCGCCGGCCGGGAGCTTGACCAGCCAGCGGTCGACGGGGTTGGAGTCGGAGCCCATGTTCGGGTTGGCGTTCGGGAGCTTGCCGACCAGGGTGCCGGGGCGGGCGAGGATCTCGGTGCTCTTGAGATCACCGGGGTACTCGACGACGGCGGTGATGGTGAAGGGGCTGGACTCCAGGCCGCGGACGGTGGTGCGGTCGCCGATCCGCAGGCCGGAGCGGTTGAGGAACTCGCGGGTGACGGCGGCCTGTTGGTCGTTCACGGGGGCGCTGCCCTCGACCACGTCGACCAGGCCGTGCCAGACCGGGTCGGTCAGGTCGGCCTCGCCGGTGCGGGTGGTGAGCAGGCCCTCGGTGCTGCTGGCCGCGGTCTGCGGGCCTTCGACGTGCGGCACCAGGGTGCTGCCGGGCGGCAGCAACTGCTGGGCGAGCCGGGCGGGTTCGGTGTCGCGGGCGCGTTGCTGGGCGGGGGTGTACTGGGGGGCGGCGCCTTCCTTGGTCTCGTACTTGGGGCTGAGGACGCGGTAGGACTGGTCGCCCGGGTCGGGGGCCTGCAGGATGGAGGCGCCGCGGTCGGGCATCTCCAGGTGGGCGTCGGCGCGGCCCATGGTGCGCACGACGCGTTCGGAGGGTTCGAGGGTGGCGCTGCGGAAGAACACGTCGGCGCCGGTGACGCCGAGGACGGGCAGCGCGACCATGGCGACGACCAGGGCGCTGCGGCCCTTGGCGCGCAGGGCGTCGCGGCGGGCGATGCGCAGGGCGAGCCGCCAGGCGCTGGGCTTCACTCGTCCACCTGCTTGCTGCCGGCGGCCTGGCTGTTGGCGGCGGCGCTGACGAGCAGGCTGGCGGCGTCCTGGCTGACGGACTCGTCGACCATGCGGCCGTCGCGCAGGAAGACGACGCGGTCGGCCCAGGCGGCGTGCCGGGCCTCGTGGGTGACCATCATGGCGGCGGCGCCGGCGTCGCAGCGGGCGCGCAGCACGGCGAGGACCGCTTCGCCGGTGGTGGAGTCGAGGGCGCCGGTGGGTTCGTCGGCGAGGACGAGGCGGCGGTCGCCGATCAGGGCGCGGGCGATGGCGACGCGCTGCTGCTGGCCGCCGGACATGTCGTCGGGGAAGCGGTCGGCGAGCTCGGGGATGCCGAGCTCCTCCAGGGCGGCGAGGGCTTCGCGGCGGGCGGCGCGGGCGGAGACGCCGTCGAGTTCGCGCGGCAGCGAGATGTTCTCGGCGGCGGTGAGGGCCGGTATCAGGTTGTAGTCCTGGAAGACGTAGCCGATGGAGCGGCGGCGGACCTGGGCGAGCCTCTTGCGGGTGAGCCCGCCGAGGGAGACACCCTCGACCAGGACCTGGCCGGTGGTCGGGCTGTCGAGGCCGCCGGCCAGGGTGAGCAGGGTGGACTTGCCGGAGCCGGAGGGGCCCATGACGGCGACGAACTCGCCGGGGTGGACCTTGAGGTCGACGCCGCGCAGGGCCTGGACCTCGGCGGCGCCCTGGCCGTGGACGCGGGTGACGTTCTCCAGGTGCAGCACCGGTGTCGGCCGGGGCTGTTGGGTGTGGGACACGGTTCCCCCCTTGTGCTGGGTACGGCTGGGTACGGGTGGGGCGCCGCCGGGGCGCCGGCCGGGTGTCGGGTGGCCGGGCGCCGCTCGGGCGCGGATACGGCTCGGGCTCGGGCGCGGGTGCGCCTCGGGCTCAGGTTCGGGCGAGGACGCGGGTGCGTCTCAGGCGCGGGTGCGGGTGCGTCTCAGGCGCGGGTGCGGCGGCCGAGCCGCTTGGGTTTCGCGGCGCCGTCGCGGGCGGCTTCGGCGGCCTTGGCCTGCCGGAGTTCGGCCTGCTGGGCGAGCCTGGTCTCGCAGTGGTCGAGCCAGCGGATCTCGGCCTCGGTCTGGAAGATCAGCTGGTCGAGGACGAGCAGCCAGGCGAGTTCGTTGCTCTCGGAGGGGACGGCGCCGGGTCTGGTCTCGCCCGCGAGGGCGCGGCCCTTGAGCCGGGTGTAGTCCTGGAGGGCCTTGATGCTGTGCCGGCGCTGGCCCTGGACGACGGCGGAGACGTCCACCCCGGGGACGGTCACGGCCATCGCGAGCTTGATGGCCAGTTCGTCGCGCGGGGGGCTGGTGCGGGGCACCGGGGTGTCGAACCAGGCCCGCAGTTCGGCGCGGCCGGCGTCGGTGACGGCGTAGAACTGGTGGCCCTCCTCGTCCTCCCCGGCGGCCTCGACCAGGCCGTCGCGTTCCAGGCGGGACAGCGTGGTGTAGACCTGCCCGACGTTGAGCGGCCAGGTGGCGCCGGTGCGCGCCTCGAACTCGGTGCGCAGTTGGTAGCCGTAGCGGGGGCCCTGGTCGAGCAGGGCGAGCAGACCGTGGCGGATGGACATACTCAGTATGTATACCCGGTATGCCCTGCGGCCTCAAGCCGCGCCCCCTCCGGTACCGTCGTGCGGTGTGAGCCAGTTGCGCATCGCCACCTTCAACCTGTTGCACGGCCAGCCGCTCGCCCCGGACGGCACCCCGTTGCCCTACCCGGCCGACGCGGGCGCCCCGTTGGCGCAGGCGGTGGCCGCGCTGGACGCCGACGTCCTGGCTCTCCAGGAGGTGGACCGGCACCAGGCGCGCTCGGGCGGCACCGACCAGGCGGCGGTGGCGGCCGCCGCGATGGGCGCCGGCGACTGGCGCTTCGCCGCCGCGCTGCACGGGCGCCCGGCGCCGGTGGCCGGCTGGGTGCCGGAGCCGTCCGGGCCCGCCGGGCTGCGGGTGTACGGGCCGGCCGAGATCGGCGACGGCGCCCCGCCCTCGTACGGCACGGCACTGCTGACCAGGCTGCCGGTGCGGCACTGGCGGGCCCGCCGGTTCGCCCCGGCGCCGTTCGGACTGCCGCTGCGGGTGGCCGGGCGGCGCGGGCTGACCCCGGTGCCGGACGAGCCCCGGGCCGCGCTGGCGGCCGTACTGGAGGGCGAGCGCGGCCCGTTCACGGTGGTGGCCGCGCACCTGTCCTTCGTGCCGGGCTGGAACATGGCGCAGCTGGCCGGGATCCGGCGCTGGATCGCCGACCTGCCGCAGCCGTACCTGGTGCTGGGGGACTTCAACCTGATCGGCGCGGTGCCGCGCACGGTGCTGGGCGGGGCGACGGCGCTGGAGCGCACCGCGCCGCGGGCGCGGGTGCGGGAGCTGCGGGCGGCCCGCCGGGCCCGGCCGGCGCTGGGCGCCGGGCTGGGCACCGCGCGCCGGCGGCGGGTGCGCGAGCCGCGGGCCCGGCTGCAGGGCTGGTACGACCTGGCGCGCACGCCGACCTACCCGGCGCACCGGCCCGCGGTGCAGTTCGACCACGTGCTGGCGGTCGGCGTGCCGCGGACCGTGGTGGGCCCGGCGGCGGCGCCGCACGCCGGGGTGTCGGACCACCGGCCGCTGCTGGTCCGGGTGTCGCTGTAGGGCGTTCCGGCTATCGCTTGATCAGGAGGCCGGCCTGCTGGGGCAGGTGGGCGAGGGCGGGCGGGGTCGGGTCGTACTGCAGGAGCAGCATGGCGGCGTCGTCGCCGAGCTGGCGCCCGACGTGGCGCACCACGTCCTCGTGCAGGCGCTGCAGGACGTCCGCGGGGCGGCCGTCGGCGCAGCGCGGGAAGCGCTCGGCGAGCGGGTAGAAGGTGCCGGAGCGGTCGCGGGCCTCGATCATCCCGTCGGTGAACAGCAGCACCCGGTCGCCGGCCAGCAGCGGTACCCGGTGCACCGGGGGGCGGACGTCGGCCGGGTCGAGCACGCCCAACGGCGGTACGGTCTCGGCGAGTTCGAGCGGGTGGACCAGGCCGCCGCGGAGCAGCAGCGGCGCGGGGTGGCCGCAGTTGACGAGTTCGGCGGTGCCGTCCGGTCCGACCCCGATCAGGACCAGGGTGACGAACTCCTCCTCCACGCCCGGGTGGTCGTTCTCGTGCAGGGCCCGGTCGAGGCTGACGGCCAGCCAGCCGGCCACCCGGTCGAGGGCGGGCTCCTGGTGGGCGGCCTCGCGGAAGGCCCCGAGGACGGCGGCGGCGGTCTCGACCGCGCCGAGGCCCTTGCCGCGGACGTCGCCGACCACGGCCCGCACCCCGTGCCGGGTGTTGACGACCTCGTACAGGTCGCCGCCGATCCGGGCGTGGGCGGCGGCGGCCTCGTAGTGGACGGCGGCGCGCACGCTGCCGACCCGTTCGGGGACGGGCCGCAGCAGCACCCGGCGGGCGATCGAGGCGACCAACTGGGCGTCGGCCAGGGCGCGTTCCTGGCGCAGTCGCAGGGTGGCGCTGACCCAGCCGATCGTGGCGACCAGCAGGATCGCGATGACGCTGGCGGCGTGCACGGACTCGCCGAGCGCGTCGCTGCGCAGGGCCATCAGGAAGGCCGCCGCCTCGGTGCCCAGGCCGATGACGAGCGGGTACCAGGTGCGGCGGCTGACCACGGCGGCCAGCGCGGGTACGGCGGTGAGGGCGGGTTCGACCGTCACCTCGGTGCCGCTGAGGTAGTCGAGGACGACGATCAGCGCCATGCCGAGGAGGGGCAGCGCGAGCGCCGTCCTCGGCCAGGTGCCGGTCGTGCCCGGTGCGGGTCCCGGGGTCGGCCCGGTGAACCGCTCTCTGATCCATCCGGTCGCGCTCAACTTCGGTCTCTCCAGCAGAAGACGCCGATGCCCGTGGGCACCTGCGGCGATGACTGAGGGTTAGGGAATGCGGGCCTCGCCGGTGGCCGGAGTACGGGGGTTGACCGGTTACCGACCCCACAATAGGCGCGAAACGTGCACGACGCACAGGTTTCGGACGTCGGCGCGATGACTCGGGTGCTCTGCGTGACTCATTAGTCACTGTTCCCGATCAGGAGCCGTTCCAACTCTTTTCGGTCGGGAAGTCGCTCCGGACGTACGATCCGTCCGCTGCGGACGTACAGGAACGACGCCGTGACCTGCTCGGGATCAACGCCCGCCTGCTCCGCCCAGGCCAGCCGGTAGACCGCGAGCTGCAGCGGGTCGGCGGTCTCCTCCCGGTGGGTCTTCCAGTCCACCACTTCGTAGCGTGACGCACCACTGGATTCCGACACCCCGTCACCGTCCCGGTAGACCGCGTCGATCCGGCCGCGCACCACCCGCCCCGCGAGCACCAGGTGGAACGGGGCCTCCACCCGGTACGGCCGGCGCCGGGCGTACGGGGTGCGCAGGAACGCCTCCTTGAGCTGCTCCAGGTCCCGCTCGTCCTCGATGCCGTCGTCGTCGGCGCCGGGCAGCGCGCCGGGCTCGATCAGCAGCAGCGGCTCGATCCGGGACTGCACCCAGGCGTGGAAGCGGGTGCCGCGCCGGGCGGCGGGCTGCGGGGGGCGCGGCATCGGCCGGGCCAGCTCGTGCGCGAAGCCGTCCGGGTCGGCGGCCAGGCGCAGCAGCTGGGTGGCGGACAGCGCGGGCGGCAGCGGGACCTCGCGGGCGGTGCGCCGGGAGCGCTCCAACTCCCCCAGCAGCGCGGTCAGGTCGCGGTCCCAGGAGGCGACCTGGCGCTGGTCCTCGACGGCCATGGGTTCCGCCTCCCCCGCGGGCCCTCCGGCCAGGCGGGTGCGCACCACCTCGGCGACCCGGCGGCGGGCGTGCTGGGCGGCCGGGTCCAGCGGCAGCGGCCAGGGGCGCTCGACGGCGTCGGCCAGCGCCGGGTTCCGGGCCTCCTTCTCCGGCTGCTCGGCCCAGTGCTCGACCTCGCCGGCGCCGGGCCGCTCGCAGTGGGCGCGCAGCCGCTCCAGGAAGGCGGACGGGCCGCGGACGGTCTTCTGGCTGGGCCCCCACCAGTGCCCGGAGGCCAGCAGCAGGGCGCGGGGGCGGGTGAACGCGACGTAGCCCAGGCGCAGTTCCTCGGTGCCGGAGTGCTCGGCCAGCTCCTTCTTGAACGCGGCCATCGACTTGGACGTCCAGCCGCCGCGCACGTCGGGCAGGGTCGCGCGGTCGCCGCGAAGGGCGTGCGGGAGCACGCGCTTGGTGCTGGTCCAGCGTTCGCGCGGGCTGCCGGACGGGAACGCGCCCTTCACCAGGCCGGGGACGGCCACCACGTCCCACTCCAGGCCCTTGGACTTGTGCGCGGTGAGCACCTTCACGGTGTCCTCGCCGCCGGGCAGGCTGCTGTCCAGGCCGCGGTCGTACTCCTGGGCGGCGCGCAGGAAGCCGAGGAAGGCGGCCAGGCCCGGGTCGCCGTCCAGGTCGGCGAAGGAGGCGGCGACGTCCAGGAAGGCGTGCAGGGTCTCCCGCCGGCGGGCGGCCAGCGCCTGCGGGGAGGCGGACAGCTCGACCTCCAGGCCGGTGACGGTCAGCACCCGGTGCAGCACGTCCATCAGCGGGTCGGCCAGCGAGCGGCGCAGCTCGCGCAGTTCGGCGGCGAGCCGGGCGAAGCGCACCCTGGCCTCGGCGGAGAACGGCAGGTCGTCGGGCTGGTCGCCCTCCCCGCCGGGGGAGGCGGTCAGGAAGGTCTCGACCGCGTCGGCCAGCGAGACCACCTCGGTGGGGTCGGCCTCGGCGACGGCAGCGGCCAGCGCCTCCACGCCCTCGGGCCGCTCGGTGCGCACCAGTTCGGCGGCCCGGCGGCCGAGCAGGGCGAGGTCGCGCGGGCCGATCCGCCAGCGCGGGCCGATCAGCAGGCGCACCAGGGCGGCGTTGGCGGTCGGGTCCTGGAGCACCTCGCAGACCGCCACCAGGTCGGCCACCTCGGGCAGTTGCAGCAGCCCGCCGAGTCCCACCACCTCGACCGGGACCTCGCGGGCGACGAGCGCGGCGTGGATGTCGGGGAAGGCCGCGCCGCCCCGGCAGAGCACGGCGATCCGGCCGGGCGCGGTGCCGGTGCGCACCAGGTGGGCGATCGAGTCGGCGAGCCAGTCGACCTCCTCGGCGTGGGTGGGCAGCAGCGCGGCCCGCACGTAGCCGTCCTGTTCGGCGCCGGGTGCCGGGCGCAGCGCCTCGACGCCCTCGTGCAGGGCGCGCAGCGGGGCGGCGAGCTCGTTGGCGAAGGCGAGCAGCCGGCCGCCGCTGCGGCGGTTCTCGCTGAGCGCGTAGCGGTCGGCGGGGCGGCCGTCGGCCTTCGGGAAGTGCCGGGGGAAGTCGTCGAGGTTGGCGACGGAGGCGCCGCGCCAGCCGTAGATGGCCTGGCAGGGGTCGCCGACGGCGGTCACCGGGTGGCCGCCCCCGGTGTTCTCGGGGCCCGCGCCGAACAGGCCGGCGAGCATCAGGCGCTGGGCGACGGAGGTGTCCTGGTACTCGTCCAGCAGGACGACCCGGTACTGGCCGCGGAGCAGTTCGCCGACCTCGGGGCGCTGCTGGGCGAGGCGGGCGGCGGCGGCTATCTGGTCGCCGAAGTCCATCAGCCCGGCGCCCCGCTTGCGGCGGCGGTACTCCTCGACCAGGCGCAGCAGTTCCAGCCGGGCGCGGGCGGTGACGGGGACGGCCCGCAGGTCGTCGTTGCCGAGCTTGACGGTGGCGAGGGTGTCGAGCAGCTGCTCGTCGTGGGCGCGCAGGGCGGCGGGCTCGACCAGGTGCTCGGCGAGTTCGCCGTCCAGGGCGGTGAGGTCGGCGACCAGGTTGGCGAAGGTGCCGGTGAGGGCGGGGAAGGGGCCGCGGGCGGTGCGCAGCACCTTGGCGGCGAGCTGGAAGCGGGTCGCGTCGGCGAGCAGCCGCACGTCCGGCTCGATGCCGATCCGCAGGCCGTGCTCCTTGAGCAGGCGGCCGGCGAAGGCGTGGTAGGTGGAGATCTCGGGTTCGCCGAGCGGCTCGCCCTCGTCCCGGTCGGCGACGCCGGCCCGGAGCAGGGCCGTGCGGACGCGTTCGGCGAGTTCGCCGGCGGCCTTGTTGGTGAAGGTGAGCCCGAGCACCTCCTCGGGCCGGACGGCGCCGGAGCCGACCAGCCAGACGACCCGGGCGGCCATCACGGTGGTCTTGCCGGAGCCGGCGCCGGCCACGATCACGGCCGGGGCCAGGGGGGCGCCGATGGCCGCCATCTGCTCCCGGTTGAACGGGATGCCCAGCAGCTCCTTGAGCTGGTCGGGATGGCTGAGCACGGCGGTCACCCCGCAACCGTAACCGGAACGGCGGACAACCCGGGATCGGTCGCCCGCCTGACCTGCTACTCCACCAGCTGCGCGCCGTCGCGCTGGGCGGAGCAGCTGCGGCGGAAGGAGCAGCGGTCGCAGCCGCCGCCGGTCTGCGGGACGAAGCGTTCGGCGAGGACCTTCCCGGCGGCATCGGCGAGCAGGTTCTCGATCCACGGCTCGCCCTCGGGCGGCTCCTGCCGCTGCACCTTGGGGGCGTCCGGGTCGGCCTTGGCGGCGGCCTCGCGCAGGTGGACGAGTTCGGCGCCGCCGGTGGCCGGGGGGTGCTCGGTGAAGCCGGGCAGCTCGTTGAGGGCGCCGGCCCGGACGGCCAGCTGGTAGACGGCGAGCTGCTTGTGCTCGGGCAGCGACTTGTCGGTGGGGATCTGCTTGCCGGTCTTGAAGTCGACCACGTAGGCGCGTCCGGCGTGGTCCTTCTCGACCCGGTCCATCGAGCCGCGGATGCGCACCGAGACGCCGCCGACGTCGAGGGTGACGTCGAAGCCGTGCTCGGTGGCGACCAGGTCGCGGCCGCGCTCCAGGACGTGCCAGTTGAGGAAGCGCTCCAGGGCGGTGCGGGCCTCGCCCTTCTCCTGCTGGGACTTCCAGGGGGCGTCGAAGGCGAGGGCGTCCCAGACGGTGTCCAGGCGGGCCATCAGGACGGCGAGGTCGGCGGGGGTGCGGCCGGAGCCGACCTCGTCGGCGAGGGCGTGCACCACGTTGCCGAAGCCCTGGGCGGCGGTGCCGGGGGCGCGGGCCTTGACCTCCTTGTCGAGGAACCACTGCAGCGAGCAGTTCTCCAGCTGTTCCAGGCCGCTGCCGGACAGCCGGACGGGCGCGTCGGCGCTGCGCAGCGGCTCGGGGGCGGTGGTGGCGTCGTCCAGGCCCCACCAGCGGTCGGGGTGGGCGGCGGGCACCAGCGGCAGCCCGTCCTCGTCGGTGGCGGCGGCCAGGGTGGCGAGCCGTTCGGCGGCGGCGCGGCGCAGTTCGGGCGAGCGGGCGGGGTCGACGGTGACGGCGCGCAGTTCGGCGACCAGGGCGGCCACCGAGAGCGGGCGGCGCGGGCGGTGGGTGACGTCCTCGACGGTGACCGGCGGGGTGCGGCGCACCACCTTGCCGGTGCGGGGGTCGACGTCCTCGCGGTAGAGCTCGCGCAGGAAGCGGGAGGGCTCGTCGCCGTCGTCGGCGGGCGCCTTGACGGCGGTGACGATCAGCCGTTCCTTGGCGCGGGTGGCGGCGACGTAGAAGAGCCGGCGCTCCTCGCCGAGCAGGGCGGCCGGGGAGAGCGGTTCGGCGAGGCCGTCGCGGCCGATCCGGTCGGCCTCCAGGAGGGAGCCGCGCCGGCGCAGGTCGGGCCAGAGGCCGTCCTGGACGCCGGCGACCACGACCAGGCGCCACTCCAGGCCCTTGGAGCGGTGGGCGGTCATCAGCCGCACCGCCTCGGGGCGGACGGTGCGGACGGTGAGGGTGTCGGCGGCGATGTCCTGGGCTTCGAGTTCGGCGAGCAGGTCGAGGGCGCTGCGGTGGCCGGTGACCTGCTCCTCGGCGCGAGCGGCGGTCTCGAACAGGGCGCACAGCGCGTCCAGGTCGCGGTCGGCGTTGCGGCCGGCGGCGCCGCCGCGCAGGGCGGCGCGCTCCAGGCGTTCGCGCCAGCGGCGGCTGCCGTCCCACAGCTCCCACAGGGCGTCCTCGGCGGTGCAGCCGCCGGCCAGCAGTTCGCGGACCTTGCGCAGCAGGGTGCCGAGGTCGCGGGCGCGGCGGGCGGTGGCCGGGTCGAGGGCGATCAGCCGCTCGGGTTCGGCGAGGGCCTCGCGGATCAGTTCGCCGGCCGGGCGCGGGGCGGCGGCGGGGGCGCCGTCGGGACGGCTGTCGGGACCGCCGTCGGAACCGCCGTCGGCGCGCGCGGCGGCGCGCAGGGCGGCGCGTTCCTCCTCGCGCAGGGCGCGGCCGAGGCGGCGCAGGTCGGAGCCGTCGAGGCCGCCGAGCGGGCCGGTGAGCAGGGTGTGGGCCAGCTCCTCGGTGAGCGGGTCGGGGGCGTGCGGGCCGGGGGTGTCGAGGAGGGCCCGCTTGTCGCGGGCGGCCTGCTCGGCGCAGACCCGCAGGGCGAGCAGCAGGTGGGCGACGGCGGGCTCCTCGCGCAGCGGCAGGTCGTCGCCGTCGATCTCCAGCGGGACGCCGGCCGCGCCGAGGGCCCGCCGTACGCCGGGGATGGAGCGGGCGCCGGCCCGGACCAGGACGGCCATCTCGCCCCAGGGCACGCCGTCCTCCAGGTGGGCGCGGCGCAGCAGGTCGGCGATCGAGTCGAGTTCGGCGCCGGGGGTGGGGTAGGTGTACACCTCGACCCGGCCGCCCTCGCGGGAGGGCAGCAGGGCGCGGTGCTGGGCGAGTTTGTCGGCGGGCAGCCGGCCCATCGGCATCCGGCGGGCGAGTTCGCGGGAGGCGGCGAGCAGCAGGGCGCCGGAGCGGCGGGAGACCCGCAGCACCTTGACCTCGGCGGGGGTGCCGTCGGGGCGGCGGAAGGCCTGGGGGAAGTCGAGGATGCCGTTGATGTCGGCGCCGCGGAAGGCGTAGATCGACTGGTCGGGGTCGCCGACGGCGATCAGGTCGCGGCCGCCGCCGGCGAGCCGGCGCAGCAGCCGGACCTGGGAGGGGTCGGTGTCCTGGTACTCGTCGACGAGGACGACGTCGTAGCGGCGGCGCAGTTCCTCGCCGATCTCGGGGCGTTCGGCGAGCAGGACGGCGCGGTGGACGAGTTCGGCGTAGTCGAGGACGCCGCGCAGGTCGAGCACGTCGAGGTAGTCGGCGAGGAAGTGCGCGGCGGCGGCCCAGTCGGGGCGCTGGACGCCCTGGGCGAAGCGTTCGAGTTCGGCCTCGCCGAGGCCGAGTTCGCGGCTGCGGGCGAGCACGGCGCGGACTTCGTCGGCGAAGCCGCGGGTGGTCAGGCAGGCGCGCAGGTCGAGCGGCCAGGCGATCCGGCCGCGGCCGTCGCGGGCGTCCTCGGCGCCGCCGGCCAGCAGTTCGCGGACCATGACGTCCTGTTCGGGGCCGGAGAGCAGCCGCAGTGGTTCGGCGTAGTCCTCCGGGTCCTGGTGGGCGCGCAGCAGGGCGTAGCAGAAGGAGTGGAAGGTGGTGGCCTGCGGGGTGGCGGCGGTGGAGCCGAGCCGGCCGGACATCCGGTCGCGCAGTTCGACGGCGGCCTTGCGGCTGAAGGTGAGGACGAGGATCTTCTCGGGGTCGGTGCCGTCCTGGATCCGCCGGGCGACCGCCTCGACCAGGGTGGTGGTCTTGCCCGTGCCCGGTCCGGCGAGGACGAGCAGCGGGCCGCCGGTGTGCTCGACCACGGCGCGCTGGTAGGCGTCCAGCACGGGCGGGTCGGGCTGGACGAGCGGGTTGCGCACGAGCCGGTAGGGCGAACTCACGAACGGGTCCTGGGGTTGTACGGAGAGTCATGGCCGGGGCGGGCCCGCACGGGCCCGCCCGCATCGAGCCTACGATCCTGCCCCGTCAATCCCGTCCGCGCCCGGGATTCGGTGAATCCTCCCCGCCGTCCCAGCGGGCCCGCCCGAGGTCGACCCGGGGCGGGTCGGCGAGTGCGCGCAGCGGGGTGCCCTCCTCGCCGTAGTGGGCGAGGGCGCGGTGCTCGTGGCCGGGCAGCGGGCGGCCGTCCGCGCGGATCACCCGCCACCAGGGCACCGAGCCGCCGTACAGGGCCATCACCCGGCCGACCTGCCGGGGGCCGCCCTGGCCGAGGTACTCGGCGACGTCGCCGTAGGTCATCACCCGGCCGGGTGGAATCCGCTCGGTCAGGTCGAGCACCAGTTCGGCGAACGGTGGTAGGGCGTCCGGGACGCCGTCGTCTGTTACGTCCGTCACCTGCGGCATTCTTCCTCATGGGGACGCGCGCGCGGCCCCGTACGAACGACCCGCCGCGCCCGATCCGGCCCCTGTCCAGCACGGGGGCCCGGGGCATGCCACCATCTTCGGGGCGGTGAGTGGTGATACGAGGACAAGACCAGATGACCGGGACGGCTGACGTGGGCGTGGACAAGGACTCCGACGAGTCCGGATCCGTCGTGCCCCCGGCGCCCGGTGACGAGTCCGAAGGGCGGCCCGGGAGCGGGCCGACCCCGGAAGTCTCCCTGATCAAGGACCTGACGATCAAGACCCCCACGCCCGAGAAGGCCCCCGAGGCCCCGGCGGAGCCGCCCGCACCCGCGCCCGCCGCGCCCGTCCCCGCCCCAGCCGCGCCCGTCCCGGCCCCGGCCGCACGGACCGAGTACCACGACCCGCTGGACGACGCCCCGCACCTGGACGTCGACGAGCCGCTGCTCGCCGCCCGCGCGCACCGCCCGTCCGACCTGATCCGCTTCCTGGCCGGGGTCTTCGGGATAGTCGCCGTCTTCGTCCTGGCCGGCATCGCCACCTCGACGACCACCGGCATCGAGCAGGACATCGCCACCAACGCGCCGCACTTCTCCGCGGTGCTGTCCACCATCACCGGCCTGGTCTCCAGCGTCGCGGTGCTCGCCGTGCCGCTGGCCTTCGCGGTCGAGCGGCTGATCAAACGCGACGGCCTGCGGGTCGCCGACGGCGTGCTCGCCTCGGTGCTCGCGTACGGCGTCTCGCTGGGCATCGACTGGTGGGTGGCCGAGGGCGCCTCCGAGCACATCCGCACGGCGCTGACCCGGCTGCCGCTGGACAGCAACGGCAGCCTCACCGACCCGGTGCACGGCTACCTCGCCCCGGTGATCGCCTACATGACCGCCGTCGGCATGTCGAGCCGACCGCGCTGGCGGGTGGCGCTGTGGGTGGTGGTGGTCTTCAGCGGGGTCACCGAGCTGCTCGGCGGCTACACCACCCCGCTGTCGCTGATGCTCACCGTGCTGATCGGCTGGTCCGTCGCCTACGGCACGCTGTACGCGATCGGCTCCCCCAACATCCGGCCCACCGGCCAGCACCTGATGATCGGCCTGCGCAAGGTCGGCTTCACCCCGGACGGCGCCCACCGCGCCCCGGACGCCCCCGGCGGCACCCGCCGCTACTACGTCACCCAGCAGGACGGCCCGCCGCTGGACGTCCACATCATCGACCGCGAGCAGCAGGCCTCCGGCTTCTTCTACCGGGCCTGGCGCCGGCTGCGGCTGCGCTCGGTGGCGGTGCGCCGCAGCCCCCAGTCGCTGCGCCAGGCGCTGGAGCAGGAGGCCCTGATCGCGTACGCGGCGGCCGCCTCGGGCGCCCGCGCGCCGCAGCTGGTGGCCACCTCCGAGCTGGGCCCGGACGCCGCGATCCTGGTGTACGAGAACGTCGAGGGCCGCACCCTGGACGAGCTCGCCGACGCGGAGGTCACCGACCGGGTGATGGCCTCGCTGTGGCAGTCGGTGGCGGCCCTGCACGAGCGCCGGATCGCCCACCGCCGGCTGACCGGCGAGTCGCTGCTGGTCGTGGACGACGAGACGGCCTGCCTGGTCAACCTCTCCGGCGGCGACATCGCCGCCACCGACCTGACCCTGCGCATCGACGTCGCCCAGCTGCTCACCACCTTCGCGCTGCGGATCGGCCCCGAGCGGGCCGTCGCCACCGCCAACGCGGTGCTCGGCGCGGACCGGGTCGCCCAGGCCCTGCCGCTGCTCCAGCCGGTCGGGATGAGCCGCTCCACCCGGGTCGACCTCGCCAAGCTCACCAAGGAGCGCAAGACCGCCGCCCGGGCCAGGGCCCTGGAGCAGGTCGCGGCCGGCGAGCGCACCCAGGAACAGGCCGAGGAGGACATCGCGGCGGCCGGCGAGGACCTGCTCAGCCGCATCCGCGGCCAGATCCTGCAGATCGCCCCCGAGGCGCCGATGGAGCCGGCCAAGCTGGAGCGGCTCAAGCCGAAGAGCCTGATCATGGTGATCGCGCTCACCTTCGCCGCCTACCTGGCGCTGACCACCATCAAACCGGCCCAGCTCAAGCTCTCCCAGATGAACTGGGCGTGGGCGGCTGCGGCCCTGCTGGCGGCCGCGTTCAGCTACGTCGCCGCCGCGATGAGCCTGACCGGCTTCGTCCCCGAGCGGCTGCCGTTCCGGCGCACCGTCGCGGCCCAGCTGGCCGGCTCCTTCGTGAAGCTGGTCGCCCCCGCGGCGATCGGCGGCATCGCGCTCAACACCCGCTACCTGCAGAAGGCCGGGATCCGCCCGGGCCAGGCGGTCGCCTCGGTCGGCGCCTCCCAGCTGGCGGGCCTGGCCGGGCACCTGCTGCTGCTGTTCAGCTTCGGCCTGATCACCGGCAGCCAGACCAACGGCGACCTCTCCGCCTCCCGGGCGGTGATCATCGGGGTGCTGACCGCCGCCGTGCTCGCCCTGGTGGTGGCCGCGGTGGCGCCGCTGCGCCGCTTCGTGCTGGGCCGGCTGCGCTCGCTGTTCTTCGGCGTGGTGCCGCGGATGCTCGACCTGATGCAGACGCCCAGCAAGCTGATCACCGGCTTCGGCGGCATCCTGCTGCTGACCCTGTCCTTCACCGCCTGCCTGGACTTCTCGGTGCAGGCCTTCGGCGGCGACGTCAGCTTCTCGGCCGTCGCGGTGGTCTTCCTGACCGCGAACGCGGCCGGCTCGGCGATCCCCACCCCGGGCGGCATCGGCCCGGTCGAGGTGGCCCTGATCGGCGCCCTGACCGTCGCGGACGTCTCCCCCGCGGTCGCCACCCCGGCGGTGTTCCTCTTCCGGGCGCTCACCTTCTGGCTGCCGGTGCTGCCGGGCTGGATCGCCTACAACGTGCTGCAGCGCAGGCACGCGCTCTGAGCGGGGCACCCGCGGACGCGTCAGGGGCCCCACCGCCGAGCGGTGGGGCCCCTGATGCGTCAGTCCGGCCGGCGGCCTAGTAGACCGGCTTGTGCGGCTCGACCTGGTTCACCCAGCCGAGCACGCCGCCGCCCAGGTGGACGGCGTTGGCGAAGCCCGCGGCCTTGACCACGGCCAGCACCTCGGCCGAGCGCACGCCCGACTTGCAGTGCAGCACGATCTTCCGGTCCTGCGGCAGCTTCTCCAGGGCGTCGCCCATGAGGAACTCGTTCTTCGGGATCAGCACCGCGCCGGGGATGTTGACGATCTCGTACTCACCGGGCTCGCGGACGTCGATGAGGTAGATGTCCTCCTCGTCGTCCTGCCACTGCTTGAGCTGCTTCGAGGTGATGGTCGAACCGGCGGCGGCGGCCTGCGCCTCCTCCGACACGACGCCGCAGAAGGCCTCGTAGTCGATCAGCTCGGTGACCGTCGGGTTCTCGCCGCAGACCGCGCAGTCCGGGTCCTTGCGGACCTTCACCTGGCGGTAGTTCATCTCCAGGGCGTCGTAGATCATCAGCCGGCCGACCAGCGGGTCGCCGATCCCGGCCAGCAGCTTGATCGCCTCGGTCACCTGGATCGAGCCGATGGACGCGCAGAGCACGCCCAGCACGCCGCCCTCGGCGCAGGACGGGACCATGCCCGCCGGCGGGGCCTCCGGGTAGAGGCAGCGGTAGCAGGGTCCGTGCTCGGCCCAGAACACGCTGGCCTGGCCGTCGAAGCGGTAGATCGAGCCCCACACGTACGGCTTGCCGAGCAGCACCGCGGCGTCGTTCACCAGGTAGCGGGTGGCGAAGTTGTCCGTGCCGTCCACGATCAGGTCGTAGCCGGAGAAGATCTCCATCACGTTGGAGTTGTCCAGGCGCTCCTCGTGCAGGACCACCTCGACGTACGGGTTGATCTGCTGCACCGAGTCGCGCGCGGACTCCGCCTTGGAGCGCCCGATGTCGGCCTGGCCGTGGATGATCTGGCGCTGCAGGTTCGACTCGTCGACCACGTCGAACTCGACGATGCCCAGCGTGCCGACACCGGCGGCCGCCAGGTACATCAGCGCGGGCGAACCGAGGCCGCCGGCGCCGACGCAGAGCACCTTGGCGTTCTTCAACCGCTTCTGCCCGGCCATCCCGACGTCCGGGATGATCAGGTGGCGGGAGTACCTGCGGACCTCGTCGACGGTGAGCTCGTCGGCCGGCTCTACCAGGGGTGGCAACGACACGGGGACTCCGATGGGTCTCTTGTTCAGGCGGCCGGGGCCAGCCTCGGACGGGGTTGTTGCACCGCCACTCAGGTGGCTCTCTAGGCCAACAGTGTCATGCCCCACCGGTATTCCGAGACAGCTCGTCCGATGGGCGAGACGGGCCGCGCCGGATCGTGGAACCGCCCGCCGGAGGCCCCCGGAGCACCCCGGGCCCGTGGTTGCGGGCCCGGGGTGCCCCCGCGTCCCCCTCACACCCGGCAGGCCGTCTCCAGCCAGACGTCCCCCAGCGACTCCTCCAGCGGCACCTGTGTCCGCCAGCCGAGACGGTCCCGGGCGGTCCGCACGTCCGCCTGGCGCCACGGCACCGGCTCCCCCGGGGCGGGCCGGCCCTCCGGCCGGTGCCCCTCCGCCCGATGGCCCGGCAGGTACGGCCCGGACGCGTGGTGGCCGTGGCCCGGCAGGTGGTCGCCGACCGGGCCGGCGGCCTGCGCGGGCAGCAGGACCTGCCGGTTCTCCTCCACGATCGACCCCTCGAAGCCCGAGGCCCGGACCAGCAGCTGGGCCGCGTCCCGGGCCCGCACGGCGTGCCCGCTGCCCACGTTGATCACCCCGGTGGCGGCCGAGACCGCCGCCGCCTGGATCGCCCGGGCGACGTCCCGCACGTCCACGAAATCCCGGTATCCGGACAGGTCCGGCATCCGCACCTGGTTCTCGTCCCGCTCCAGCGCCCGCCGCAGCCCCTCGGCGAGGCGCCCGAACAGCGAGGCGGTCGGCGCCCCCGGGCCCACCACGTCGAACACCCGCAGCACCGCCGCGTCCAGCCCGGAGGCCAGCACCAGCTCCGTCCCGGCCAGCTTGGAGACCCCGTACGGGCCGACCGGCCGCGGCTCGGCCTGCTCGGACACCGGCACCCCGCCGGGCACCGGCCCGTACTCGGCGGCCGAGCCGACGTGCACCAGCCGGGCCGGCTCCCGGCTGCGCCGGATCGCCTCGCAGACGGTCGCGACGGCCAGCGTGTTCGACCGGATCAGGGTCCGCGAGCTGCCGTAGGTGGCACCCGCGCAGTTGATCACCACCTGCGGCGCGACCGCGTCCAGGAAGCGGGCCAGCGCGCCCGGGCTCCCGGCGGTCAGGTCGAAGCGGATGTCGGCCGAGTCGCGCCGGCCGAGCACCGTCACCTGCAACTCCTGGTCCATCAGCAGACGATCGGTCACCCGGCGGCCGATGAAGCCGTCGGCGCCCAGCAGCAGCACCCTCATCGGGGGCGTCCTTCCACGAAGCGAGGTCGGGGACGACCTGGCGGACTGAAATACAGCGAACGAGATCTGACGGTTCTGAGAAGTCTGAAAGGTCTGGAAGACCTGGAAGGTCTGACGGGAGGGTCAGCGGTGCGCGCCGGCCCGGCCGAGCAGCGCCCAGCCGTGGGCCAGCAGCACCACCGCGACCGCGCCACCGCCCAGCAGGACGGCCGACGGCCAGGGGCGGCCCAGGGCGAGCGGCACCGCCGTCGCGACCGGCCCGGCCAGCGCACCCAGCGCGGCGGCCGTCGTCCGGCCGCAGCGCGCCAGCAGCGCGGGCAGCACCAGCAGCAGGCCCAGCACGCCCTGCGCCGCCCACGCCGCGGGGCCGGCCCGCTCGGCGGCCAGGTGCAGCAGGCCGCCGCCGTGGCCGGGCCCGGGGCGCGGCGCGACCACCGCGAGGACCGCCAGCGCGGCGTAGCTGAGCACCGCGAGCACGGCCAGGTGCAGCGCGACCGCGACCGGCAGCACCGGGCGCATCCGGGCCCGGAACTCGGCCAGGGTGCGGGCGGCCCCCAGGTGCCCCCGGCCGACCTGCCGGTACCAGCGGGCCGCCCGCTCCGCCGAGCCCGCCGACACCGCGGCGGCCAGCACCAGGGCGGCGGCCAGCGGCCGGTCCCGGCCCGGCGCCGCCAGCGGGAGCAGCAGCAGCGCGGCCAGGCCCAGCCCGTGGCCGAGCGCGGCGGGGCGCAGCCGGGAGCCGGCCGGCGGGGGCGGGGTGCGGACCGGGCCGAGCTCCGCCGGGCAGGGCGGGCGGCACGGCGGCGGGGCGGGCTCGGCCGGGGCGGTCGCGGTCAGCGCGGGCAGCAGCACCAGCGGGACGGCGGCGGGCAGCAGCACCGGCCAGCGGGCGCCGAGCGCGGCCACCGCGGCGCAGGGCGGCGC
>NZ_JBHWIV010000097.1:0-21469 GCF_042731675.1 Kitasatospora sp. NPDC059827
GCGCCTCGGGGGCGCGGGGAGTTCTCGGCCCGCCGCCCCTTCGGCGTTCTCAAGGCGTCGGCCTCACAGCGCGACGCCGAGCAGGGCGTCCACGGTGCGGGTCACCAGGCCGGGCGCGCCGATGTCGGTGCCGCCCTCGGTCTCCTGCTGCGCGGCCCACCGGTCGACGGCGGCCAGCGCGGCGGGCGCGTCCAGGTCGTTCGCCAGCGCGGTGCGGACCTCGGCGAGCAGCTGCTCGGCGGCCGGGCCGTCCGGCCGGGAGACGGCGGCCCGCCAGCGGGCGAGGCGCTCGACGGCCTCGTCCAGGACGGCCTTGGTCCACTCCCAGTCCTCGCGGTACTGGTGGGAGAGCAGCGCCAGGCGGATCGCCGCCGGGTCGACGCCCTCGCGGCGCAGGGCCGAGACGAAGACCAGGTTGCCGCGGGACTTGGACATCTTCTGGCCGTCCAGCCCGACCATCCCGGCGTGCACGTACGCCTTGGCGTACGGGTGGGAGCCGGTGGCGCTGTGGGCGTGCGCGGCGCCCATCTCGTGGTGCGGGAAGGACAGGTCGCTGCCGCCGCCCTGGATGTCGAAGCCCATACCCAGGTACTGCAGGGCGATGGCCACGCACTCGATGTGCCAGCCGGGGCGGCCGTGGCCGAGCTCGGTGTCCCAGGCGGGCTCGCCCGGGCGGGCGGCCAGCCAGAGCAGGGCGTCCAGCGGGTTGCGCTTGCCGGCGCGGTCCGGGTCGCCGCCGCGCTCGGCGAAGACCGGGCGCATGGCCTCGCGGGTGAGCCCGGAGACCTCGCCGAAGTGCGGGTCGGCGTCGACCGAGTAGTAGATGTCCCCGTCCACCCGGTAGGCGGCGCCGGAGGCCAGCAGCTTCTGGACGATCGGGACGATCCACGGGATCGACTCGACGGCGCCCACGTAGTGGGCCGGCGGGAGCAGCCGCAGGGCCGTCATGTCCTCGCGGAACAGGGCGGTCTCGCGCTCGGCGAGGGCCACCCAGTCCTGGCCGGTCTCGACGGCGCGCTGGAGCAGCGGGTCGTCCACGTCGGTCACGTTCTGGACGTAGAGGACGTCGTGGCCGGCGTCCCTCCAGACCCGCTGCACCAGGTCGAAGGCGTTGTAGGTGGCGGCGTGGCCCATGTGGGTCGCGTCGTAGGGGGTGATGCCGCAGACGTAGATCCGGGCGGTGCCGTCCTGCGGCACGACCTCGCGGACCGTGCCCGCTGCGGTGTCGAAGATGTGGAGGGGGAGCCCCTGACCAGGCAGGGCGGGAACCTCGGAGGCGGGCCAGGCATGCATGGGATCGACCTTAACCTTGAGAACATTTGAAAGCCTAACCAGTAACGAAGATCGACTGGATTAGCTTCCTGTCGTTACCCGGTCACCCTGCGACTGGTCCGGCGCGTTCCCTTTCGGACCGGTGATTCGGTCCGATCGTTTCCGGACACGGGTGAGCGCCCGGTCGGCCCTGCCGCCGACCGGGCGCCCGGCTCCTCGGGGGAGCGGCCGGAGCCGCTACGACCGCTGCCAGAGGGCCGGCACGTTCGGCGGCTCCCAGCCCACCAGGGCGGTGTGCGCCTGGAGGCAGACGTAGGAGGCGCCGGAGTAGGTGACGCGGTCGCCCGCGTTGTACGCCCGGCCGGCCGCCCAGCTGCCGCTCGGCGGTGTGGTGGGCCCGCCGGTCGGGGTTCCGGTCGGGGTGGCGGTGGCCGTCGGGCTCGGCGTGCCCGGGGTCTGCGGCACGTCCAGCACGAAATCGAAGGTGGCGTTCTCGCCGGATCCGTTCTGCTGGACGTTCATCAGCAGCCGGGCGTCGTAGATGGTGTCGGTGTTGTTGCGCGGCTCGCCCGGGAAGTACAGCTGGGTGGTCAGGACCGGCCGGCCGGGGGCCTGGAGCTTGACGTGCAGGTGCCGGGTGCGGCCCGGGTAGAGGCCCGGGACGACGGTGTCCAGCCTGTACGCGCCGTTGGCGTCGGTGAACTGGTGGCCGCGGAAGGTGTAGCCGACGTTGTCGTAGTTCCCGCCGTCGTCGGCCTGCCAGAAGTCCAGCAGGACGCCGGGGACGGGCCGGCAGGCGCGGCCGAAGACGTAGCCGCTGACGGTCAGCCGGGTGCCCGGGCCGTCGTTCACCATCGAGCTGCGCAGCGGGGAGTCGGGCTTGAAGTACGGGCCCTCGATCTGCTCGACGGTCGGGTCGTCCCCGTCGTGGCACTCGGGGGTCAGGCCGGGGATGCGGCCGGTGCCGACCTTGTCGCGGGCCAGGGCGACCCCGCCGCCGACGAGCAGCGGAGCGGCCCCGAGCGCGGCGGCGGCCTTCAGGACGGTCTTGCGGCTGATCATGCCGTCGGACGGGGGCATGCGCCGTCTCCTTCCGGTGGATCCTTCGTGGGGGGAGGTGGGGGCGGCCCTTGCCATGGTGGGGGCATGACAAGGGCCGAACCGGCCGCCGTCCGCGCGCTGGCCCGGCCGCCGGTGGCCAGTAGGAACGTTACGGACCGTCCGGTGCGACGGCGATGGACATGATCCGGGGATCGTGGTGATTTCCGTCGACCCTGCCCCGGAACTCCCCCGGGGTCATCCCGGTCTCCCGCCGGAAGAAGCGGCAGAAGTACGCCGGGTCCGCGAAACCGGCCTCCTTGGCGACCTGGCGGATCGTCAGATCGGTGCAGGCGAGCAGCCGTTTGGCCTCCAGGGTCTGCTGCCGGCGGATCAGTCCGCCCGGGGTGCGGCCGGTGGCCTGCTTGACCAGGGTCTGCAGGTGCCCCGGGGAGACCCCGAGTTCCTGGGCGGTGGAGGCCACCGAGTGCCGCACCCCGCCCGGCTTGGCGATCAACCGGGTGAAGGCGGCCGCCAGTTCGGCCGGCCGGGTGGGCACCGCGGGCCGGTCGTCCGGGGTGCAGGCGCGCAGCGCCCGGACGATCAGGATGTGCAGGCTGGCCCGCAGCACGCCCTGGTAGCCGGGCGCCCTGGTCCGGTACTCCTGCTCCATGTCGGCGAGCAACCGGGCGATGGGGCCGGCCTGTTCGCCGAGCGCGATGCCGGGGCGGGCGGCCAGCGCGCGCAGCGCGGCGAGGTCCTGGGGGTGCCCCAGCAGGAAGTCCTCGTTGAACAGGACGACCCGGCCGGTGAGCTCCTCGGCGTCCGCCCAGTGGTGCACCTGGCCGGGCGTGATCACGCACAACTGCGGTGGCGCCAGCGCCCGGTGGACCAGGTCCAGGACGTGGGCGCCGTGGCCGCCGGTGACCATGACGATCTCGTGGAACGAGTGCCGGTGGGGGAAGTTGGCGCGGGAGAGCGGGCCGATCGCGTCGAAACTTCCGATCGCGAAGGGCAGCACGTGGGGCAGTGGGACCTGCAGGCGGTGCAACGGCAGGTCCGGCGCGGGGCGGGGGGTGGGGGTGGTCCGTCGCACGTCCATCGGAGCAGTGTGCGACCTGTTCCGGTGACAGGTCCAGACCACCGGCCGGTAACCCCGGCGGAACCCGCGCTCCACCCGACGGAACCCGCGCTCCGCCGGTGGAACCCGCGCTACACCGGCGGCCAGGGGATCGCGGGCCAGTCCTCGGAGGGCAGCGGGTGCTTGCCCGAACCCCGCAGCCCGGCCACCCGGGCGCGGGTGGCGTCCAGTTCGGCGGCGGTCAGGTGCGGCGCCAGCCGCTCGGCCAACGCCCCCTCCAACTGCTCGGCCAGCCCGGCCAGCACCTCCAGCGCCTCGGCGGGCAGCGGGTCGCCCGCCCAGCCCCAGAGCAGGGTGCGCAGCTTGCCCTCGGTGTTGAAGGTGACGCCGTGGTCGATGCCGTACACCCGGCCGTCGGCGGCCGGGATCAGGTGGCCGCCCTTGCGGTCGGCGTTGTTGAGCACCGCGTCCAGCACCGCGAGCCGGCGCAGCCGCCGGTCGTCGTGGTGCACCAGCAGCGCGGTGCGGCCGCCCTCGACCTCGGCCCGGACGATCGGCAGCCAGCCCTCCTCCGGGCCGGCCGGATCCTGCAACGCCAACAGCGGCTCGGCCTCCGGGTCGGGCTCGACCCACAGCTGCACCATGCCCGGCCCGTGCGGGCCGTCGCGCAGCACGGTCGGCGGGATCAGCTCCCAGCCGGTCGCCGCGGACAGCTCGTACGCGGCGACCTCGCGGCCGGCCAGGGTGCCGTCCGGGAAGTCCCACAGCGGGCGCTCGCCCGCCACCGGCTTGTAGACGGCCTGGGCGCTCAGCCCGTCGTGCTCGACGGTGCAGTACAGCGCGGCGTTGGAGGCCTCGGTGAGCCGGCCGTGCACGGTCAGCCCGCCCCGGCGCAGCAGCGCCAGGGCGGTGGGCACGTCGGCGGCGAGGGCGGCGGCCGCCGCCGGGTCGGCCTGCGGCGGGGTCTCGGTGTTCAGCGCCGGTAGCCGTTCGCGCGCGGGCACAGGTGGCCCTCCGGGTCCAGCGGCAGGTTGCAGAACGGGCAGGGCTTGCGGCCGGCCGCGACCAGGTCCAGCGCGCGCTTGGCGAACACCCGGGCCATCGCGCCGGACAGCCGCACCCGCAGCATGTCCGGGCCGTTCTCGTCGTCCTGGGGGGCGGCCTCCTCGCCGTCCTCCTCCTCGTCCTCCTCCACCAGCGCCTGGGCCTCGACCACCAGGCAGGCGTCCACGCTGTCCCAGGCCAGGGCCATGGTGCCGACCCGGAACTCCTGCTCCAGCGGGAGGTCCAGCGGGGCGGTGTCGAGCAGGTCCTGGGGCGCGGCGGCCGGGATGGCGGAGTCGCCCCCGCTGCGTCGCAGCGCCTCGTCCAGGACCTCCTCGATGCGCTCGGCGAGCGCGGCGACCTGGGTCTTCTCCAGCAGCACGCTGGTGATCCGGCCCCGGGCGCTGGCCTGCAGGTAGAACGCCCGGGCGCCGGGCTGGCCGACGGTGCCGGCCACGAACCGTTCGGGCTGGTCGTAGAAGAAGACCTGACGGGGCACGCTCTAGCTCCGGATCGTGTCGGTCGGTGCGGATCCGCCAAGCGGGATCGCGGGGTTGTCCACCTGGGCGGGTGGTCGGACTACGGGGCACTCACCAGTCACCCTACGACCTCCGGGCCCCGGCCGGGGAGCCGAGCCGGGGGCCGCGGACGGGGTGGCACCCGCCGGCCCGGACGGTGTCGCGCGCCGTTCGGACGGGGTGCGTGGGGCGGGCCGGGTGCACGGGGCGGGCGGCGCCGCTCAGGCCGTGCCGCCGACCACCGCGTCACCGGCCGGGGTGGCCGGGGCGGCGGAGGGCCGGGGCGCCAGCGAGGCGAGGTCGCCGGTGTCGCCCGTTCTGAGCACGAAGGGCCGCTGGGGGGTGTAGCGGATCGCGGTGACCGAGCAGGGCTCGACGCTGATCCGCTGGAAGTGGTCCAGGTGCAGGCCGAGCGCGTCGGCCACCACCGCCTTGATCACGTCCCCGTGCGAGCAGGCGATCCAGACCGCGGCCTCGCCGTGCTCGTCGGCGATCCTCGCGTTCCACTCGCGGACGGCGTCGACCGTACGGTGGCTCAGCGCGCGCAGCGACTCGCCGCCCGGGAAGGCCGCGGCGGAGGGGTGGTCCTGCACGGTGCGCCAGAGCGGCTCCTTGGCCAGCTCCGCCAGCGGGCGGCCGGTCCACTCGCCGTAGTGGCACTCCCCCAGCCGCTCGTCCTCGGTCGGCGCGCCCAGCTCGGGGCGGGCGGCGAGCAACGGCTCCAGGGTCTGCCGACAGCGCTCCAGCGGGCTGCTGACGGCGAGCGCCAGCGGGATCCCGGCCAGCCGCCCGGCCAGCGCGGCGGCCTGGGCGCGCCCGGTGTCGTCCAGGTCCACGCCGGGGGTCCAACCGGCCAGGATCCCGGCGGTGTTCGCGGTCGAGCGGCCGTGACGGACGAGCAGCAGGGTGGGCATGGGGCTCAGCCTACGGCCTCCGGACCCCGCCGTGGAGTGCGGTCCGGGGGACAATGGCCCGCATGATCGTGCACTGCGCCGCCTACCGGGACGGCCGCCGGCTCGGGACCTCCGAGGACCTGACCGACTCGCTCGCCACCGCGCGCGAGGCCGGCCCGGGAGCGTTCGTCTGGATAGGGCTGTTCGAACCGACGACCGAGGAACTCGACCGGGTCGGCAAGGAGTTCGCGCTGCACCCGCTGGCCGTCGAGGACGCCGTCAGCGCCCACCAGCGCCCCAAGGTCGAGGCCTACCAGGGCTCGCTGTTCGTCACCCTCAAGACCCTCGGCCACCACGCCGACACCCGTACCGTCACCAGCGGCGAGGTGATGGTCTTCCTCGGCCCGGACTTCGTGATGACCGTCCGGCACGGCGAGGACACCCCGCTCAGCGGCCTGCGGGCCCGGCTCGAACGGCAACCCGAACTGCTGCGCTACGGGCCCAGCTCGGTGCTGCACTCGGTCTGCGACACCGTGGTGGACGGCTACGTCGAGGTGGCCACCGCGCTCCAGGCCGACCTGGACGAACTGGAGGCGGACGTCTTCGCCCCCGGCCGGGTCGGCCGCGACACCGCCGGGCGGATCTACGGCTACAAGCGCCAGGTGATGACCGTCCGCCGGGCCGTCGCCCCGCTGCTGGAACCGATGCTGCGGCTGGAGCGCGGCGCCCCCTTCGTCCAGCCGGAGACCGCCCCCTACCTGCGGGACGTCGCCGACCACCTGGCCCGGGTGAACGACCAGGTGGAGGGCATGGACCGGCTGCTGTCCGACATCCTCGGCGCCAACCTGGCCCAGGTGAGCGTGCAGCAGAACAACGACATGCGGAAGATCTCGGCCTGGGCGGCGCTGGCCGCCGTACCGACCATGATCGCGGGCGTGTACGGGATGAACTTCGACGACATGCCCGAGCTCCACCAGCCCTGGGGCTACCCGGCGGTGCTGTCGCTGATGGCGCTGGTCTGCGTGGTGCTGCACCGGGTGTTCAAGCGGCACGACTGGCTGTAGTGCCGCTCGAACCCCTCCGGCGGATCAGGCCAGTCCGGCCCGCTCCAGCGCCTCCACGCCGGTGCGCAGCGCCCGGATCCGCTCGTCCAGGGTGAAGCCGGAGGGGGCCAGATTCGTTTATCCAGTAGAGGATACTCGGAGCCCGGCCGGGCGCTCACGGCCCCATGCGGCGGGCGTACACCCCATCGGCGAGCAGCGAGAAGCCGTGCTCCTCCCAGGCCCGCCGGAGCTTGGCCACGGCTTCTTCGTCCGGCCGCCGCACCTCCGGATCGTCCGACTCGTACGAGCACACCTCACCTGGGCCGTGCTGCGGGTGCACCGGAGCCGGGTAGCAGACGGCCAGTGCCCCGGGCACGGCAAGGCGACGCAGCGCCTCGACGGCCAGCCGCATGCCCACACCCTTGCCCCGCCACTCCGCCGCCACCTCCACCGACTCCAGCAGGAGCAGCAGCGTGGGGCGCAGCTCGGCCACCACGGGCGCAAGCTCGCCGTCCTCGGTGAAGATCACGCGGGGGATGCGGTCGAGTACGCCAGGGTCGGCGGCGAACGCCTGGCGGGGGTTCGGGGTCACCCCGGGGACCACGCGCGTGATCACGGCGGTACCCAGCACTCGGTCAGCGTCGTTCTCGTAGAACGCCGCCGTCCAGCGGTCAGCCCTCTCCGTCCAGTCCTCGCCGGAGAAGTGCCGCGAGCTGTACGAGATCACGATCCGGTCGTCCATCTGTGCTCCCTTGCAAGCGGGGCAGGTCCCTCACGGCGCGCGCGAGGGACCTGCCAGTCTGTCAGATCAGCCGCCGTCTACTTTGGCTGCGGCTGCGGGTTGGGGTTCTCCTTGGCGGGGGAACCCGCGTGCTTCGGTGGGGGCTTCGAGTCGCCCTTGTGCTTCATGGTGATGGTGCTCATGGGTGGTGCCTCCTACTCGCTGGGGGTGGTGGTGTCGGTGGTCCTGCCGCTCGGCGGCGGCATCGGGCCTGGGGGCCTGTCCTTCGGCGCAGGGGTCGTCATACTGTGGCCTCCTCACACTGAGGCGAGCCGGACACCGGTCGGTGCCAGGGTCGTTCGGTGTTGCGGAAGCCCTCCTCGGCCTGGCGGCCTGTAAGCAGCAGCCGGGGAGGGCCCACCCGCGCCGTACCCTTTCCACGGGGAGGGGGCGCGGGAGACTGTGGAAGGGATCAGCGAGCCCACGGCGGCCGGTCGTTGATCTCCCGGACGGCAGCCCGCAGGCGGGTCAGCGTCGGAGAGTCCCGGACCGGCTCAAGCGGCGGGGCGTCGGCAGGTGAGTCGTCCGTCTCCGCCTCGGTCGGCGACGTCGGGGGAAGGGCTGGGCGGTCGTCATCGGGCATGCTCGCCGTCCTCGGGGTCCTCGAAGGTGTTCGACCGCGTCGGGTCGGAGCACTCCCCGTACTCGGGGGCCCGGTGGCGGGTGCGCTGACGGCCGACCCAGGCCAGCCGCTCGGCGTTGCCCTCGCGGGCATACATGCTCGCCCAGGCGTCGAACATCTGGCACTCCAGGCACGCGCTCGCCGTGATGCCCGGCAGGTTGGACTCCATGACGGACAGCACCTCGGCGGCCTCGGCTCCGGACTGTCCCGTCATAAACTCCGTCAGCGGCTCACGCGGCATCGCGCACCGCCAACGGGCAGGTACCCGCGTCAGCGTGACGCTTCCGCATCACCCGCACATCGCCCAGGCCTGAGGGGTTGTGACCCCGGCCCCGCGCGCTGTACTCCTCCGCCAGGCCGTCCAGCCGCGAGCACTCGGCGCACGTCTGCGGCGCTGCCTGCTCGCTGGCCCGTTCGGTTCGAGTGCTCATGGTCGCAACCTCCCGTGCAATCCCACGCGGAATCCCGCAACAGGACGGTAGGGAGAGGCCGGATCGCGTCGCTACGAAGTTGCTCCGGATTGCAGCGAATCACTCCAACGCGTCGATGGCGGCAGTGATGAGCGCGCGGGCCTTCGATCCGTACACCGCAAGCTTGTGCAGCTCAGCGAACGCCTTTCTGTAGTCGGCCAGTTCGCGGGGTTGCTTCACGTTCACCTCGGCCGTCAAGGTCTCCACCACTGCATGAGCGTCGTCGTACATGTAGAACGCTTCGAGCGGCCACACGGTCCGCCGAGCTGTGAACGGGATGATCCCCAGGGAGACTGACGGCAGCGGCATCACCGTGAGCAGGTGGCCGAGCTGACCCGCCATCGTCTCAGCGCTCCCGATCCGTGAGCGGAGTACCCACTCCTCCATTAGCACCGCGAACCGGTGGTTCCCCTCGTACAGGAACCGACCCCGTGCGATCCGCGCGGCAACGGCCTCGGCCACATCGTCAGGGGTGCCCTGAAACTCCGTGATCGACCGCATCAAAGCAGTTGCATAGTCCGCAGTTTGGAAGAAGCCGGGCACGACGTTGGAGACGTACACTCGGCACAACTCGGCTCGCTCGTGCAGTACGTAGGACTCGTCCTGCGCAAGCCGCATGCCGTTGCGGTGCATCCTGCGCCACTCCACGTACATCGACTCGACCGCACGGGACGTCTCGATCAGGTCGGCCGTCTGGTCGTCGGCACCGCACGCCGCGCACCACGCCCGGATGTCCGCCTCGGACGGTACGGCGTTGGCCTCTTGGATGCGGGACACCTTCGACGGGTGCCACCCACACCGAGCAGCCACCTCACGGCCGTTCAGCCCCGAGTCCTTCCTGATGTCCTTTAGACGGGCAGCGAGGGCCTGACGCGCTGCCTGGGCACTCGAAGACGGAGATCTTGACATGTGAGCTTGGCTGTCCGGTGTTCGCGGGAGTGAGAGATGGTCAGACGGCGTACTGCTCGTGTGGGACGGCGCGATCCCAGACGGATTCGAATGCGGAGCCGCAGAGCTTCACAACGGCCGGGTCCTCGGTGTACGAGAGCCCCGGCTCCGCCCAATCCCCATCCCCTGTGAAGTGGTTGAAGAGGACGATCCGATCATCGAACACCCAGAAGTCGTTGCCAGGCAGGGCGATGTCAGACGCCTGACGCCTCGGCAGCCAGCGGACCAACTCGCCGGCCGAGACGTTCACCAGGGTCATCGAGTGCAGGTACCGCGTGTACAGGCTGACCGGCTCGGACACGATCCGAGCGCGGCGCATCACCACGCCCCGCGCGGTCGTCTCGCGGACCATGGCCGTCCACTCGTGCCAGTACTCGGAGTCGGGGTCGAGGTCTGACTCCCCGGTCCGTGCGAACAGAGCTACGGCCTCCGCCTCGTCGGGAACGCCGTAGGTATCACGCATCTCCAGATGTACCGCTGTCGTCCGAGCGGCGCTCAGCAACTCCTCGAAGCTGGGCACGTTCTGCGGCATCGCACGCCTTCCTGATGATCGGCACCAACCGTGCCGGGATACGTACCACGGTCTCGTGAGCGGGGATACCCGCGTCGTGACCCGGGGCCCACTCCCGTGAGCTGACCAGAGCCACCAGCTCATCATCAGCAGTGATCCCCTGAAAGATGAGATCTGCGGTCTCCTCCTCGACCCACACCGTAGGCGACCCGGACTTGCCCGTGTCGGGGTCGATCCCGATGAAACCTAGAGTCACGACGATCTCCAGCTCTACGCGATTGCGGGAACGTGCACCCCACCGTCACCCGAGAGAGTGATCACGTCAAGACCTCCTGCAACCCGGCAACCTGACTGTCAGTCTCACCTGGCGCTCGGGGCTCGGTCCGGTCGCCCTGGCCAGAGGGTGACTAGCCGGAAACGACGAAAGGCCCCGACCGCCCCACGAAGGGACGGCCGGGGCTGGGTGGATCAGCGGTCGGCGGGGCAGTCGCAGATGCCCCGGGCGTGGTCGAGCGCGACCAGCCACGCGGCCAGGTCGGCGAGCGTGCGAGGGGCGGCGCGGCGGGCCAGCGCCTCGGGCTTCCAGCGGGCCACAGGCGGACCTCCTCTCAGATCCGGTCACCCCAGCGAGCACGGGCGGCGGCGTGACCGTTGTGACCGCGCTTCGGGCCGTCGTCGGAGGGCGGGCGGAGCTGGCGCAAGATGCGATCGGCGGCAGTGCGGTTCCGCTCTGCCTGCGCGATGCCGGGGTGTAGCACCATCACGCCGTGCCGGGTGCCACCGGAGACCATCCGGCCATCCGAGCGGACCTGTTCGTCAAGCGCGTTGGCGTCGGCCAGCAGGGCAGCGGCGTTGTCCACCGCGAGCAGGTCGAAGGGGTCCAGACCGAAGCCGTCGGCGTACTCGGTATCGGTGGTCAGGGTGGCGAGCAGATCGGCGCGGACCTGCTCACGGTCAGTGCTAGTGATCATGGGGGAACCTCCAGGTATTACAGAGAGTGAGAGCTGAGATACGAGGTGCACATGAGGGTGCCTCGACCTGCGTTCGCATCGGTGCTGGCCTGCTATGACGCCCCGGAGAAGAAGAAGGCGCACGAGGGAGTCACCCCCCGGGGTGCCGTGACCGGCGTCACGCCCGGGCGCGCGCCGAAGCCTCGTGTGTGATCATGTCTCGCGCGCCTTGAGTCGGCGAACGACGACGCCAACTCAACCTCGTGCAAGGCTCGTTGGTCCTGACTTTGGAGGGACATCCTGTCCCTCCAAAACCCTTGCCCTGCGCGCCTTGCTCGGTTGCCTGCCGCTGAATTGCGGGTACAGCCTGTACCCGCAATCCCTCAGGCCCGGTCACCACGCCCGGCGGAGCAGCCGTTCGGCGATGGCCTGATGGTCCGGCTTGGTTGGGGCGGTCGGGTCGAGTCCGCCACGGCCGAGCAGCGGGCGCGGGGTGGCGGCCTCGGCCAGGTTGCGGCACAGCGCGTCCAGGTCCACGAACGGGGCGGCTGCGCGGGCGGCGTCGGCGGCGAACGGCGGCAGGGAGTACCCGGCGATGACCTGTTCCGCCTCGGCCCGGCGGGCGTCCTCGGCGGCCTGGTCGCGTAGCTCGTCCGCCTCCACGGCCGCGCCGCTGTGCTCCTCGCGGACATGGGCCAACTCCGCCTCCAGGTCAGCGATTCGGGCGTCTCGCGGGTCGGGGTCGAACTCCGGCCGGCGTGTGGGCTCAGCGGCCTCGGTTGCGGGGGTCGGCGTGGCGTCGCGCTGGGCGGGGGTGTCAGGGTGGGTGACACCCCCGGGGATGGCCTCGGCGGGCGTGGGGTGGTCGGCGGGCATGGGTCTCTCCGGTCTTCGAGCAGGGACAGCAAGCGGGGACGGGCGGAAGCCCCGTCCATTCCCGGAAGGGGCTCCCGCTCCGCTGGGGTCACAGCTTGGCGGGCGGGGCGACCGTGAAGGCGATGGCGCGGGTGGCGTCGATGGTGGCCACGCCGCACAGGGTGTCCACGATGGAGACCTCCGACTTCACCGACGGGTCGAAGTCCAGGGTTGCCCGGATCGCATATCCGTTGTCGGTGGCGGACACCGAACGGGCCCCGCCCTGCACCTCGCTGGGCGCGCGCACGGCCAGGGCGAACGCGGTCTTGTGGAACGCCACTGCCCCGTCCAGGTAGGGCGAGACGACCACCCGGAAGCTGAACAGCTCGCCCATGGTCGCGTTGCGCAGCGCGTGGGGTTCCCCGGCCTCGTTGACCTTCTGGAGCTGTTCGACGTCCAGGAGGATGTTCTGCACGTCCGGGCCGATCGCCAGGAAGCGGTCGGTGGCGGGAATCTCCCGGCGGGTGAAGTCGGCGGCTGCTGCGGTCAGCATCTTCACGACGTGACCCGGCTCGCCGTGCTTGGCGTCCGGCTTGATCACGCGCGCTGCGGTGGCCTTGCTGGCGGTGTTCAGCAGCGTGGCGGCAGACTTCTCGACGTAGGTCGACACCGCGTCCATCTGGGGCTTGAGGACCTGCTCGCCGAAGCTCTCGATGTTGAGCGTCATGTCCTTTGTGGTGAAGGCTGCGGCGTCGGTCGGCTCGTCGGTCAGCTTCACCTGCACGTGGCCCTCCTCCACCTTGGTGTAGACGGTGGTGCCGTTGAAGTTCTGGGCGACGCGGCGCTTGGGGGTGCGCACCCGCACCGAGTCGCCCCGGCCGCCGGAGAACGCGGCCTCGGCATCGCGCATCACGCACTCGCCGAGCACGGAGTTCGAGCGCATCAGGGCCAGGCTCACGGCGACGACGTCGGATATCTCGAAGGTGTTGCTGGGCATAGGGGTGGCGCCTTTCCTGGGGTTCCCGCCGCTGCGGCGAGAACGCGAAAGCCCCGGCCATCTGCGGCACGGGGCTGGGGAGTTGGGGTGTGGGGGTGATCAGCCAGCCGAAGCCGCGAGGGCCCCGTTGAACAGGTCGGCGGCGGTCGGCGGACGGTGACCCTCCGGAGCGCGGAACAGCCGGGCCTCACCGCCCATGAAGTACTGGTCCCCCGTGCGCCGCAGACCCAGCAGGGCAGACAGGAACATGAACTCGGCGTCCGGGTTGGCCTCCCATACCTCGTGGTTGACCACGTCGCGGTAGGTCAGCGAGAGCGCGTTGCACCACTTGAGGTAGTGCGCGGGGGTCGGGGTCTTGTCCTCGGCCTCCCAGGCGTAGACGGTGGCGAGGTGGACGCCGACGCGGTCGGCGACCTCGGCCACGGACAGGTTGAGGGCCTTGCGGCGGGCGGCGAGGGAGAACGGGTGTATCACGGTCGTGGGTCCTTCTTTCGGTCGGATGGCGGAGTTCATGATCACCAGGAGGTTCGAGGTGAAACGGCACGTTGGCGGCCTCACCCGCCCCGATTTTGGTGATCATGGTCGGGGGTGCGGGTGGGGCTCGCCCCGCTGTGGCAAGGGGCTCGGCGGGGTCGGGTCGGGGTGCGGCCCCCTCCCTGGGGTCAGGGGGTCGGGGGGTTTGCGCACGTCACGACATCCCCCCTAATCCGACGGGGGGTCAGGCGTTCGTGGGGTGAGATCCACTCGGTCAGGAGCATGTCGCCCTTGTCGGTGTTGCAGTCCCGGCAGGCCCAGCGGAGATTGGCGACCTCCGTGAGCCCGCCGCGCGCCACCGGCCGGACGTGGTCCAGGACTTCGCCCGGCGTGGCCAGGCCGGGCGGGCAGTACGCGCAGTGGCGACCGAACCGCTGCGAGACGTTCCGGCGGATCGACTCCCGGCGGTCCTTGAGGCGGCGGCGCTGCTCGGCCTGGCAGGCGCGACAGACGCCGTCCGGGAACTGCATCACCTCCTTGCGGAAGCGGCAGCGTCGGCACGGGCGGGGCTTCTCCCCGGGGTCTCTACCGGCCTGCCGCGCCTTGCGGCGGGCGTGCTCGGCGGCGCGGGAGCACTTGCCGGAGCAGTAGCGCCTGCGGGGGTCGGCCAGGGCGTCCACAGCGCTCGTGCACCGGGGGTTGCGGCACGGCCGGGGCCCCGGTCTGGCACGTTCCAGCAGTTCGGCGCGGCGCGCGTCTTCGCGGCGGCGCTCCCGGCGCTCGGCCATGCAGGGCTCGCAGTAGGTGACCTGCCCGGCGCGGGCGGGCCGCTTGCCCGAAGCAGCGCCGCACTCGCCGCACAGTGCAGGGGCCGCAAGCTCTCTGACAGCCGCGCGGCGCGACTCCTCGGCCAGCTTGAACGCCCTGCGGCAGCGGTCGTCCCCGCACAGCCGCAAGGGGCCGTCCCGGGCCCGGGGTCGCACCCCGCACACCCGGCACAGGTCCGAGGCGGAGACTTCCATCCCTGCTCTCCTCCCGACGAATCCGGTGATCATGAACGACCAGGAGCGCACCCGTCCTCTCGCCCCAGGACGAATCCCGAGGCAAAAGCAAGAGACCCCGGCACACGGCCGGGGTCCGTCACAGAGGCAGCCACAAGCACCAGGCGCCCGCGTCTCTCCACCTGTATTCAGGCAGTCCGGTTAACACCGGTCCCGTCTTCTCATGACAGAGAACATCTCCACACGTATTAAGCCGGGACGGTTAACAAGCGTCAGAGTCCACGCGTCCCTACCCCTTCGGCTCCCATCGGCGCGGCTTCTTCCACACCGCCTCCGGCCGGTCCACCGCGAACCGCACACCCTGTGGAAGCCCTACAAATCCCGAAGCGGACAACCGCTCAACCCCGGGCTGTCACCCCGCTCGCCGGCTGGGAGGTTTCCCACAACGACAGCGGGCCGCCCGCCAGACTCGAAGAGCCCAGCCGACGGCCCACCGTACGGCGACGATCAGGCGGCTTCGGCCCGTGCCGCCTCCAGCACGTCGGCCAGCTCCTCCGCCTTCGGGTCCAGGATCGTGACCACGATCCGGGGGTCTCGCTTGAGCGGGCCCCGCGCCGGGAACAGCAGCACGCGGACGCTGAAAGCCTCCAGCAGCTCCCGCCGAGCCACGTTGTCGCCGTCCCGCCACTCGTCCGCGACCCTGCGCCCAGTCGGTACCGAGTACCAACCGGCAGGCTTCTCCGGCGTCGCCTTCGCGGTCTCCAGTTCCTTGCCCATCCGGGCGTACTCCCGGCGGAACCACTCGGCGTCATCCGGGGCGTCGTACAGGCCCGCCGCACGGTCGTCGCGCAGCCGCTTCCGGTCGGCCGTCAGGTCCGCGACGCGCTGAGCCACGCCGTTGCCCGGCTCCCACACTCGTTCCGTGAACTCGGCCGGGCCGAAGTCAGCCAGGAACCGTCGCTCCGTGACCGCGTCCATCTCAGAGATCGGTGCGACCGGCTGCGGGCACTCCTCGGAGCCCTTCACGCCGTCCGTGCGGGCCGTGCACGCCCAAGCGGGCAAGATGCCCTCCTTGTGAGACGTGGTGCTCCGGTACAGCCGCACGGCGCAGACGCCGCAGAAGCCCCCACCGGACAGCAGGAGCTCACCCTTGGCAGCGCGCGGACCCGCCGGGGCCTTCGTGAGCTTCTTTCGCAGCGCCGCCTGAGTAGGCCGGTCCCACAGTCCGGGAGCGATCCGGACGGGGTGCCCGTCCGGGCCAAGCACGGCCTTGCCCTTGTGCGTCAGGTAGCCCAGGGAGGCATCCGAGAGGCAAATGCGCTTGATCACGTTCCCCGACCACCGGCCGCCGATTGGCTCCTTGCCGTACATCACCCTCGACCAGTCCGAGGGGGACAGCACCCCTGCGCGGGTCAGCCGGGCGGCCTCGGAGTCCACTGTCACACGGCCGGTCTCGTCAGTGAGCAGGCGGCGGGCGAACTCCCGGGCCACGGTCTCCGACTCCGGCTCGTTCTCGGTGTGGTCCACCTTCCCGCCGTGGGCCAGCCGCACGTGCATGAACCCGTACGCGGGCCGCCCGGCGATCTCCCCCGCCGTACGGGCCTGCACCGCGCGCTCCCGATTCCGTGTCCGGATGTTCCGGTGCTCGATCTGCGCGCCGAACAGCTTCGCGTTGAACTCGATCTCCTGGCTCGGGTCGTCCAGGTCCCAGAAGCCGGGGTGATCAGCGGTGAGCAGGAGACGGCCCGCGTTGGTCTCCTTGGCGAGCCGCAGACCCTCCAGTACGTCACGACCAAGGCGGTCCACTGCGGACGCCGCAAGTCCGTCGTAGGGCCCTCGCTGGCCCTTGAGCCACGGGCCAAGCTTCGGGCGCGTGAGAGGGTCGGACGCGCCAGACACCTCCCAGTCGTCCGCCCACCCGATGATGTGTCCTCCGGCGCGCTCGACCGCGTCAAGGATCGCGTCTCGCTGCCGTGCCGGTGAGCTGGTAGCGGCCTGCACACGGGAGAGGCGGCGAACGCCGAGCAGACAGCGCCCGCAGCCGTCGTACGGCGTCACGGGCGCGTCGTTGGTGCTGGTCATACTGGACATGTCTTCCCCAGGGGCCGGGGCGGCTCGCGCCGCTGAACGGGCGAACCCGGCCCCCAGGGGATGCCCGCCGTTAGGCGAGCCCGGCCAGTTCCAGCGCCTCCACACCCACGCGGAGAGCGTTGATCCTGCCTTCCAGCGAATAGTCGATTCCGCCGGGGGCCAGGGTCAGCGTGGTGACGCCGGCGTCGGCGTAGGCCTGCATCCGGTCGGCGATCCGGGCGGTGTCGCCGATCAGCGAGGTGGCGTCGATCAGGTCGTGCGGGACGGCGGCCGCGGCGCCCGCGTAGTCCTTGGCCAGGTACTTCTCCTGGATCTCGTCGGCGGCCTGCTCGTACCCCATGCGCCGGGTCAGCTGGTTGTAGAAGTTCTTCTCCTTGCTGCCCATGCCGCCGATGTACAGGGCGGCGTAGGAGCGCTGGGAGTCGACCCCGGCCTTGATGTCCTCGCCGACCGCGAGGGTGACGGTCGGGCAGAGGTCGAAGCCCTCCAGGGACTTGCCGGCCTTGGCGCGCCCGGCCTTCAACGGGTCCAGCGAGAGCGCGGCGTGCTCGGGGGCGAAGAAGATGCCGAGCCAGCCGTCGGCGATCTCGCCGGTCTGCTCCAGGTTCTTCGGGCCGATCGCGGCGATGTACAACGGGATCTGCTCGCGCACCGGGTGCACGGTCAGCTTGATCGGCTTGCCCGGGCCGCCGGGCAGCGGCAGGGTCCAGTTCGCCCCCTCGTGCACCAGGCGCTCGCGGGACATCGCCTTGCGGATGATCTCCACGTACTCCCGGGTGCGGGCGAGCGGCTTGTCGAACTTCACGCCGTACCAGCCCTCGGAGACCTGCGGGCCGGAGACGCCGAGGCCGAGCCGGAAGCGGCCGCCGGAGAGGGTGTCCAGGGTCGCGGCGGTCATCGCGGTCATCGCCGGGGTGCGGGCCGGGATCTGGAAGATGGCCGAACCGACGTCGATCCGCTCGGTCTTCGCGGCGACGAAGCTCAGCACCGTCGCGGCGTCCGAGCCGTACGCCTCCGCCGCCCAGCAGACCGAGTAGCCGAGCCGGTCCGCCTCCTGGGCCACCGCGATGTTGTCGGCGTCCATGCCGAGTCCCCAGTAGCCGAGGTTGATACCGAGTCGCATGTGCCGAACCTTCCAGTCGGGTGGGCCCGGTGGCCAGTCGGGCGGGCGTCGTGGCCGGTCGGGCGGGGCGTGCCAGCACGTCGGGCGGGCCTTGCCGGCGAGCGTAGCCGCGTCCGCCCAGGTCATGCTACTGACGGGTAGTGGTGGTCTGGGTCACACCCGCCGCATTGATCGTTCTGCGGGTCGGCACCCCTGCCCGGGGACCGGCCGCTACGCTCAGCCGACGTGGGGAGCGCTCTCCCCACCTGCGCGTTCACCGGGGCTACCGGGCCACCGGTGCCACCGGCCAGTGGAGGGCCCGTCCGATGGAAAAGCGTCACCTCGGCCGCACCGGCCTACAGGTCTCCCGCCTCGGTCTCGGCACCATGACCTGGGGCCGCGACACCGACGAGCACGAAGCCGCCGAGCAGCTCAAGGAGTTCGTCGACGCCGGCGGCAACCTGGTCGACACCGCCGACGTGTACGCCGACGGCGGGGCCGAGTACCTGATCTCCCGCCTCACCGACAGCCTCGTCCCCCGCTCCGAACTCGTCATCGCCACCAAGGCGGGCAGCGTCCCCGAGTCCGCCCGCCGCTTCGACGGCTCCCGCGGCCACCTGCTCGCCGCCCTCGACGCCTCGCTGCACCGGCTCGGCACCGACTACGTCGACCTGTGGCAGGTCCACGCGTTCGACCCGACCACGCCCCTGGAGGAGACCCTCAGCGCCCTCGACATCGCCGTCTCCTCCGGCCGCGCCCGCTACGCCGCCGTCTGCGACTTCAGCGGCTGGCAGCTCGCCAAGGCCGCCACCTGGCAGCGCGCCCACCACGACCGGATGCCGCTGGCCGGCGCCCAGGTGGAGTACTCGCTGCTCCAGCGCGGCATCGAGCGCGAGGCGCTGCCCGCCGCCCTCGACGCCGGGGTCGGCATCCTGGCGGGCTCGCCGCTCGGCCGCGGGGTGCTCACCGGCAAGTACCGGCACGGCGTCCCGCAGAACTCGCGCGGCGCCTCGCCCTACCTGTCCGGGTTCGTCCAGCCCTACCTCGGGGAGCGCTCCCGGCGGATCGTCGACGCCGTCGCCACCGCCGCCGACGGGCTCGCCAGCAGTCCGCTCGCGGTCGCGCTGGCCTGGGTCCGGGACCGGCCCGGAGTGGCGAGCGCGCTGATCGGGGCGCGCACCGTGGCGCAGCTCCAGGCGGCACTGTCAGTGGAGGCGCTTACGCTTCCGGGTGAGATCCGCGGCGCGCTGGACGACATCTCGTCGCCGGTGCACCGCTACCCGGACCAGGGGTGGACGGAGCTGTAGCCCTGGCACCGGGCGGTCGAGCAGAACGTGCGGTGCAGAACGACGCGGTACAGAACAAGCGGCACAGAACGACGCGGTACAGAACGAGCAGTGCAGAACGTGCAGTGGAGTGAGCTTTGGAGCGGACGACGATGAGTGGCACGGGCAACGGCGCTCCGGAGGGGGCTGCGGCCGCGGCCGCGCCCGACCAGGCGACGATCGCGGACATCGTGGCGCGGATGCGCCGGATCGAGCAGCAGGAGGCGCGGCCGGGGGCCCACCGGCTCGGGCCTTCCGCTCCGAAGACTTCGGAGGCTTCGGAGTCCGAGGGGTCCGGGGCTGAGGGGCCCGAGGGCTCCGGGGCCGAGGGGGCCGCGCCGGTGGCTGCCGAGCCGGGTACCGATGAGGCGACGGCTGCTCCGTCGGCGGCTGAACCGGCCGAGGCCGCCCCGGTGGCCCCGCCGGTCGCCCGGCCGGCCGCTCCCACGGTCGCCGCGCCGATGCGGCCCGCCGCGCCGAGCGCGGACGCGCTCCGGGAGACCACCGCGGTGCTGACCGCCGGTGGCGCCCCCGCCGACCTGGCCGCCGCCGCGGTGGCCGCGCTCGGCGAGGGGGCCGCGGAGCAACTGCGCGAGGACCCGTGGGCGGTCCTCGGGCTCCCCGGTGTGCGCCCCGAGCACGCGGACCACTTCGCCCGCGGCCTGCTCGGCACCTCGGTCGGCCCGGACGACGAGCGACGCGCCCGGGCCCTGGTGGTCTGGCTGCTGGAGCAGGCGGCGCTGCGCGGGCACTCGGCCCAGGACGCGAAGGACGTGGTCTCCGGACTGGAACGGCTCCGGGTCCCGGACCCGCTCGCCGCGATCGCGGAGGCCGTCGCCGAGGGGCGGTTGCTGTCGTTCCAGGAGGAACTGACCGGACCCGGCGCCCCGGCGGCGAACAGCGACGAGGAGGAGGCCGAGCCGCCGACCCGGATGCTGCTCGCCCTGGAGGGTCCGGCGATGGCGGAGGACAGCCTCGCCGAGAAGCTGCTTCAGCTGATGGCCACCTTCGTACCGGGCGAGGACGCGGAGGAGGAGAGCGAGGAGCAGGAGGGCGGGGAGCAGGGCGACGGGGAGCCGTCCCCGGAAGCGAGCTCCAGGGAGTCCGCCGAACCCGCACCCGCCGCTCCCGGCCCCGCCGCCTGGGAGGCCGCCGCCGAAGCCGCGCCGTCCTCCTCCTCGACCGCCCTGATCCGGGCCGTCGCCGGGAGCGCCCTGGTGCTGCACACCGGTGGTGAGGCGGCCCGGGCCGAGCCGGCCGCGCTGCTCGCCGCCGCGACGGGGCTCGGGCTGCGGGCCTGGGCCGCCACCTGGACCGACCAGGGCCGGGACTCCTTCGACGCCCTCTCCCCCGCCGCAACGCCGGTGGTGACCCTCGCCGAGCTGCTGTCCGGTACGGCCGGCCCCGGCCGCGCGGCCGACGGCACGCTCGCGCTGGACCTCCTGGTCCTGCTGGACGCGCCGCTGCTGGACGTCGAACTGGCCGCCACCGTCCTGGAGTCGCTCGCCGACGGCACCCGGCTGGTGCTCAGCGGGGATCCGGGCCAGCTCTGGTCGGCCGGCCCCGGCCGGTTCTTCGCCGACCTACTGGCCGCCAAGGCCTGCCCGGCGGTCGCCTCCCGCACCCCGGACTTCGGCCCGATCGGCGAGCTGGTGTCCGGGGTCGGCGTCGGCGAGCTGCAGCCGGTCGAGGCGCCGGAGAAGGAGGTGGTCATCCTGGCCGCCAAGGACGGCGGCGAGGCCGTCCACCGCGCCGTCCAGCTGCTCACCGACTCCATCCCGCGCGCGCTCGGCATCCCCGCCGAGCAGGTGGTGCTGCTCACCCCGGGCCACGGCGGCCCGGCCGGTACGCGTGCGCTGAACGCGGCCGCGAAGGCCCGGCTGAACCCCGGCCCCGGCCGGTTCGGCGGCTTCGACCCGGGCGACCGGGTGGTGGAGTCCCCCGCCCCCGGGGTCACCCGCCCGGCCCGGGTGCTGGACGGCGACGCGGCCGGACTGCACCTGGAGTTCCCGGACGGCTCGCGCCGGACCGTCCCGCCCGCGGAGGCCGGCCGGCTGCGGCACGGCTGGGCGCTGACCGTCCACCAGGCACTGGGCCGCCGCTGGCCCGCCGCGGTGGTCGTGGTCCCGGAGGACGCCGGGGCGGCGCTCTCCCGGCAATGGGTCTACACGGCCTTCGGGCGCGGCGAGCGGCACCTGTCGGTGGTCCACGCGGCGGGCCCGGCGCTCGCCCAGGCCGTCGCCGAGCGCCCGGCGCAGCCGCGCACCACCCGGCTCAGGGCGATCCTCGCGGAGAACGCGGTCGCCGAGGACTGATCCGCGCGTCGGTCGGCCGTCCGTCCGGACAACCGGACGACCGACCGACGAACGCATGAGGGGCGGGCCCGGAGTTTCACGGGCGGCCCACCCGCCCTCGACCGCATTGATTTTTTCGGGGGCAGGGCATTCGATTGC
>NZ_JBHWIV010000097.1:21479-30432 GCF_042731675.1 Kitasatospora sp. NPDC059827
GGCGTCGCTCACCCCGCGACTCCCACCGGTCTACCGCTGGGGGGGGGGCCCGGGCGTGCGGGCCCCGCCCCTCGCGCGTTCGTCCGATGTCAGTCGTCCGGGTCCTCGTCGTCGTAGACCTCGCTCACGTCGAACCGGCAGATCAGCAACTGCGGGTCCGCGTGCTCGAAGGGCTCCGGCAGCCACTCCCCCGGCTCGGTCGGCTCGGCCGCCGCGACCCAGAGCGTCGAGTCCGCCTCCTCCAGGCCGAACTCCTCGCTGCGGGCGGCGATCTCGTCCGGCTCGTACTCGCCGAACAGCACGCCGATCGCGGAGTTCACGCCGCCGGCACCCCCCGGGGTCAACGACTCGTCGAGCCGCTCGGCCTGCGCGCGCAGCCGCTTGGGGTCGACCACGTGGTAGTCGCGGCGGATCAGCACGCTGATCGCCTCGGGCTGCTCCGGGCCGTGGTAGCCGCCCGGTCCCTCGTCGCCGGGGATCTCGAAGGGGGTGACCTCGTCGTAGACCTCGTACAGGAGTTGGTCGTAGGCGATGGCCGCCGTCGCGAGCTGCTCGTAGGCAGCGGTCACGGCGGGATCATCAGCTGCGTTGGGGCTTGACACCGCTTCCAGATGACGGTCGATGGCGGCCTTGACCGCCTCAGCGGCGGCGCGTACCTCGGCAATGGTGGGCTGCGCGGCATCAGACATGGTGCAGACGCTATCTCCCCGCGGCGCCGGTACGCACAGCGGTTGTCACCTACACCCGCGATTTCACCGCAACTTCCCCCCTGATGTCCGATTCCGTGCGTTCTGTCCCCCACCGGGACCGGCGCGGGGCGGGCGCAGAGGGCGCGCAGGCGGCCCGGCGGGGCCGTCCGGGTACCGCTTCGCGCGCCGGTATCGGGGTATCCCCTCCACAGCAGCAACAGAACTGATGCACTGTCAGACGGGCCTCCGGACCGGGCACCGTCGAACCGCCGCACCGGGGCGGGAGGACGGCCGGAAATACCCGGGCCGACTGTCCGGGGCAGGCCGTAGGCTTGCGTGCAGGTGATCCTCAGGAGGAGCGTTTTGACCCCACCGAAGCCGGTCCGGCAGCCGGAGTACGAGTACCAGTCGCTGCGCATGCCGCGCGGTACCACCCGCAACGCGGCGCGCCAACTGCTCACCGAGCACGCCGAGTACGGGCACTGGGAGCTCGACCGACTGCGACTGTTCCCCGACGGCAGCCGGACGGTCCGACTCAAGCGACGGATCATCCGGCAGATCCGGAGCTGGTGACGGGCGGGGGCACCACACCCTGAGCCGCCGCGCACCGAGCCAGTGTGCGCCGAGCCTTCACGCACCCGCGGCCGCCCGTTCGAACCGGGCGGCCGCGGGTGCGTCCGTTCATCTGTTCAGCTGTTCAGCTGTTCACTCCGGCCCGTCGACAGCAACCGCGAGCGGGCCCGGTGGACTCAGCGGGCGCCGGCGCGGGCCCGGCGGTAGAGCACGCCGCCGCCGATCAGCAGCGCGAGCCCGGCGGCGCCGAGCATCTCGACGTCACCGGCTCCGGTGTGGGCGAGCTCGCTGTTCGCGGCGACGCTCTGGGCGGCCGGGGCGCTGGTGCGGGCGGCGGCCGGGACGGCCTGGGTGCCGCCGTTGCTCGACGGCTGGGTGCTCGGGGCACTCGGGGTGACACCGGTCGACGGGCCGCCGTTGCGCGGGCCGCCCGTACCGGTGTCGCCACCGGTCGACGGCGGCGGGGTGTGGCCCTCGGGGCAGTCGTCGGTCGGCTTCGGGGCCGGGTTCGGGGCGGGGTGGGCCACGTTGCCGCACTCGTTGCCGAAGGCCGGGTTGCCGACGCCCACCACGTTCACGGAGTTGCCGCAGGCGTTGACCGGGACGTGCACCGGGGCCTGGACGCTGTTGCCGGAGATCACCCCGGCCGAGTTCGCCGCGGCACCGCTCGCGGAGGCACCGGAGGCGGAGGAGCCCCGGGAGGCGCCCGCACCGGAACCGGCGACGCCCCCGGAGTGGCCGCCCTGGCCGGGCCGCGGGGCGGCGTGGCGGCCGCCGCCGGAGGCATTGGCACAGTGGTTGCCGTACGCCGGGTTCAGCGCGCCGATCACGTCGACCGTGTTGCCACAGGCGTTGATCGGTACCTCGACCGGCACCTGCACCGAGTTCCCCGAGGCGACACCCGGTGATCCCGTGGCACCCCCCTGTGCCTCGGCGCCCGCGTAGGCGTAGCCGGCGGTCGAGGCCAGCACGCTGCCGGTGGCCACGGCAGTGAGGATCCCCTTCTTGGCGACATTCCTCATGATTTCCCCTGACGTTTCGAGACGGCGTGGCGACCTTGGCATGAACTCGTATGAAAGTCGGAATTTCCGTATATCCGGAAATCGCGCAAGGCCTTTGACTGCACAGGAGTCAACGAGAGGCCAACGGGGAGGTTGAGCCGAACGAAGCAGCTTCACCCGATCGAGCGACCTGAGCGTTCGAACCTTGTCGAGTCCGGTTCGCCAAGGCCCCTGGTATGCAAAAGCCCCGGCACGCAAAGGCCCCCGGCGCGGCGCGTCCGCCGCCCGGGGGCCGTACCGAGCCCGGCTCAACGGGCCTCAGCGGCCCGGAGGTCGGCTCAGAAGTTGGCGCAGTGGTTGCCGAACGCCGGGTTCAGCACGCCGATCACGCTGACGGTGTTGCCGCACAGGTTCACGGGCACGTGGACCGGGACCTGGACCTGGTTGCCCGAGACGACACCCGGGGAACCCGCGGCCACACCCTCGGCACCGGCACCGCCGTGAGCGGACGCGACACCGGCGGCGGCGAGCACCAGGCCACCGGTGGCGGCGGCGACAGCGGCGATCTTCTTGATCTTCATCATTCCTCCTGTATGGACAACGCAACCCGTTCGGCGGGCTGCAAAGGAATGAACGACGCTGCGGCAAACGGGGTACGGAACAGATTTCCCATTCACCCGCAACGGTGATCCTTCGCACAGACGACCGGCGCGGAACGGCAGGCAGAATCGTTTCTGTTGATCGCTTTCCACCCGTCCCACAATCATGCGCTCCGACAATGCGGTCGGCCCGCCCCCGGCAGTCCGGGAGCGGGCCGACCCAGTCGCCTGATCAGCAGACGTCGATCGATCGGTCGATCGATCAGCAGGCGTCGATGAAGCGGTCCAGCACCCGGACGCCGAACTTCAACCCGTCCACCGGCACCCGCTCGTCCACGCCGTGGAACATCCCGGCGAAGTCCAGCTCCGGCGGCAGCTGCAACGGCGCGAAGCCGAAGCAGCGGATGCCGAGGTCCTGGAAGGACTTGGCGTCCGTCCCGCCCGACAGGCAGTACGGCACCGCCCGGGCGATCGGGTCCTCCGCGCGCAGCGCAGTCTGCATCGCCTCGACCAGCGCGCCGTCGAAGTCGGTCTCGATCGCCCGGTCCGAGTGCAGGCTCTCCCGCTTCACGCGCGGGCCCAGCACGCTGTCCAGCTCGGCGAGGAACTCCTCCTCGTAGCCGGGCAGGAAGCGCCCGTCCACGTGGGCGGTGGCCTGACCGGGGATCACGTTCACCTTGTAGCCGGCGCCGAGCATGGTCGGCTGGGCGGTGTTGCGGAACGTGGTGCCGATCATCTTGGCGATACCGCCGAGCACGCGGACCACCTCGTCCATGTCCTCCGGGTCCAGCCGGTACCCGAGGACGTCCGACAGCTCGTCCAGGAACGCCCGCACGCTCGGGGTGATCCGCAGCGGGAACTTGTGGCGGCCGAGCCGGGCGACGGCCTCGCACAGCTCGGTGATCGCATTGTCGTCGTTCGACATCGAGCCGTGCCCGGCCCGGCCCTCGACCGTCAGGCGCATCCAGTGCATGCCCTTCTCGGCCGTCTCCACCAGGTAGAACCGGGCCTGGTCGTTGACGGTGAAGGAGAAGCCGCCGACCTCGCCGATGCCCTCGGTCACGCCCTCGAACAGCTCCGGGTGCTTGTCCACCAGGAAGCGGGCGCCGTACGTGCCGCCCGCCTCCTCGTCCGCGAGGAAGGCGAGCACCAGGTCGCGCGGGGGCTTGCGGCCGGTGCGCAGCCGGTCACGGACGACGGCGAGGGTCATCGCGTCCATGTCCTTCATGTCGACCGCGCCGCGCCCCCAGACGCAGCCGTCGGCGATCTCGCCGCCGAAGGGGTCGTACGTCCAGTCCGCGGCGTTGGCCGGCACCACGTCGGTGTGGCCGTGGATCAGCAGGCCGGGACGGGACCGGTCCTCGCCCTCGATCCGGACCACCGTCGAGGCCCGCCCCTTGGCCGACTCGAAGATCTGCGGCTCGATCCCGAACTCCGCGAGCTGCTCGGCCACGTACTCGGCCGCCTTGCGCTCGCCCGGGCCGGAGCCGTCTCCGTAGTTGCTGGTGTCGATCCGGATCAGATCGCGACAGATCTCGGCGACCTCCGACTCAGCCGTCACCTTCGGCGCCGCCGACTCGCTCCGCTCGCTCACGGTCACTCCTCGTCTTTGGCCCGCACCGACGCACCAGCGCGCCACCCCCAGGACCTGCACCCGGGCCGTACGAGCACGTCCGCCCATCCTCCCCCAGCCCTCGATCGCGATCCACCCCCCGCACGCCCCCGAAACCCGCTGGTCACACCCCCGCCACAGACCACCCCTCGCCCCCGCCACCAGCCCCGCCACCAGCACGTCCGCCCGTTCCGGAGCCGTTTTGGGAGCTCAAGCCGATCTTTGCTACAGTTACATCTGTCAGCGCGACGGACGAGAGATCGGAAGCCGCGAGGGCGACACCTAGTCCGGGTGGCGGAATGGCAGACGCGCTAGCTTGAGGTGCTAGTGCCCTTTATCGGGCGTGGGGGTTCAAGTCCCCCCTCGGACACCGACGAGAGAACCCCAGTTGATCTGGGGTTCTCTTTGTTTTCCGGGACTTTGCCGGCCGTCGGCGGCGGGGCCGGGCAGCGGCGCGCACAGCGGTGGGACCGACGGACGATCGGTCAGGGGGGTGCGCGGGAAGGCGGATCGGGGCCGGCGGCCCGTCGGGTTCTGTCGTGACCCGGCCGCCGCGGCCAGACCGTCGTGGCCCGGCCGTCGTGGCCCGGCCGTCGTCGTCAGATCCGGCGGGAGTCGCCGATGGCGCTCTCGATGCCCTGGACCATCCGCCAGAGCGGCGCATGACGGCTGGCGACCAGCACCACCACGTCGTCCCCCGGGCCCTCGCCCTCCTGGGCCGCGTCGGCGGGGCGGTCGCTCCAGGTGGAGGTGACGAAGGCCATCGCCGCGTCCACCTCGGCCACCCAGTCGCTCTCGCCGCCCGAGCGCAGCCAGGTGCGCAGGGCGTGGTTGTGCGCGGCGACCACGGCGGCGGCGATCACGTCGGCGCGCAGCGGGCCGTCCGGGCGGGCGGCGAAGCGGCCGCGCAGGTAGGCGGCGAGGGTGTGCTCGTAGCGCCAGACCACCGACAGCTCGTACGCGCGCAGGCCGGGGACCTTGCGGGTGAGGCGGTAGCGCTGGACGGAGAAGGAGGGCTGCTCCGCGTACATCCGCAGGACCAGGCGGGCCGCCTCGCAGGCGTGCCGGACCGGGTCCTCCTCGCCGCTGCCGGACTCCAGGAACTCCGTCATCTCGGCGAGGCTGCGCTCGTGGTCGGGGAAGACCACGTCCTCCTTGGCCGGGAAGTAGCGGAAGAAGGAGCGCCGGCCGACACCGGCGAGCGAGACGATGTCGTCGACCGTCGTCTGCTCGAAGCCGCGCTCCAGGAAGAGTTCGAAGGCCGCGGCCACCAGCGCCTCGCGCATGGCCGGCTTCGAGGGCCCGTCGTTCATGGGCAGGTCCTGCTCTTCCTTCTCGCTCATTCTCCGGAACTTAGCATCGGCGCGACGGGGCGGCCCCGACGGCCGGTCGGCTGGACCGGCCGGCCGCCGGGGCCCGTCGGGCCGTCGTTACGGCAGGTTGCGGGCCATCACGATCCGCTGGACCTGGTTGGTGCCCTCGTAGATCTGGGTGATCTTCGCGTCCCGCATCATCCGCTCCACCGGGTAGTCCCGCGTGTACCCGTAACCACCCAGCAACTGCACCGCGTCCGTGGTCACCTCCATCGCCACGTCCGACGCGAAACACTTCGCCGCCGCACCGAAGAACGTCAGATCCGCATCCCCACGCTGCGACTTCGCCGCCGCCACGTACGTCATCTGCCGCGCGGCCTCCAGCTTCATCGCCATGTCCGCCAGCATGAACTGCACACCCTGGAACTCCGCGATCGCCTTCCCGAACTGCTTACGCTCCTGCACATAGCCCTTCGCGTAGTCCAACGCACCCTGCGCGATACCCACCGCCTGCGCCGCGATCGTCACCCGGGTGTGGTCCAGCGTCCGCATCGCCGTCGCGAAGCCCGTCCCCTCCGCACCGATCATCCGGTCCGCCGGGATCCGCACGTTGTCGAAGTACACCTCACGCGTCGGCGACCCCTTGATCCCCAACTTCCGCTCCGGAGCCCCGAACGACACCCCCGCATCGCCCTTCTCCACCACGAACGCCGAGATCCCCTTCGAACGCTTCTCCGGGTCCGTGACGGCCATGACGGTGTAGAACTCCGACACCCCCGCGTTGGTGATCCAGCGCTTCACCCCGTTCAGCACCCAGAAGTCACCGTCGCGCACCGCACGGGTCTTCATCCCCGCCGCGTCCGAACCCGCCTCCGGCTCCGACAGGCAGTACGAGAACATCCCCTCACCCCGCGCCAGCGCCCCCAGGTACTTCGCCTTCAACTCCTCCGAACCCGACAGCTGCACCGGCAACGAACCCAGCTTGTTCACCGCCGGGATCAACGACGACGAGCCGCACACCCGCGCGACCTCCTCGATCACGATCACCGTCGCCAACGCGTCCGCCCCCGCACCACCGAACTCCTCCGGCACGTGCACCGCATGCAGATCGTTGCCCGTCAGCGCGTCCAACGCCTCCTGCGGGAACCGACCCTGCTCGTCCACCTCCGCCGCGAACGGAGCGATCTTCGCCTCGGCCAGCGAACGCACCGCCTCACGGAGCATCCCGTGCTCCTCGGAGATACGGAAGAGATCGAAGTCCTGGCTCATGATCGCCACTCCTGTTTCACGACGGTACTCAGTACCCTTCATTATGCACGTGCGTGGCAAAAAGGGAACTCAGTGCCTTCCCAGGGCGGCACTGAGTTCCCTATCCTTTTCCTGCCGAACTACCGCCGAACTACTGACGTACTTCAGCCGACAGAGCCGGTCCGAGCGCAGGGAGATGACAGCGTGGTCCACTCAGCCATCGATGCCGACACCCGGAGCACGACGCTGTACTTCCAGCGCTGTACCTGGTGCAACAACCCGACCTTCCAACGCCTGCTCTGCCCCACCTGCGGCTCCACCGAGCTGCGACTGGAACCCAGCGAGGGCACCGGCGTGGTCCGGCGCTGCGCGGTCGAACAGGCCCGGACGCCGCTGGTCCGGCAGAAATCGCTGATCCGGATGGAGGAGGGGTTCGACGTCTGGTGCATCGTGGACGGGATGCGCAGCACCGTCCCGGTCGGCACCCGGGTGCGGCTGTACTCCTCCCCCGACTCCGAGCAGCCCGAGCTGCGGCTGCTGCCGATGGAGGAGCCGCCGCCGGTGCACGACCTCGAACCGCGGCCGCTGCCGCCCGCCAAGGGCGGCTTCACCCAGCACCTCGCGGCCTTCGCCGAATAGCCGGCGGCCCCGGACGGGAACAGGCGGACGGGAGCGGGCAGGCGGACCGGGAAACGGCGGAGGGCGTGGCACTCGGTACCGGGGTACCGAGTGCCACGCCCTCCGGCGGTTCGCGGGGATCAGCCCTTGCGGGCCTTCACCTCGGCGGTGAGCTGCGGCAGCACCTCGAAGAGGTCGCCGACCACGCCGTAGTCGGCGAGCTCGAAGATCGGGGCCTCGGGGTCCTTGTTGACGGCCACGATGGTCTTCGAGGTCTGCATGCCGGCCCGGTGCTGGATGGCGCCCGAGATGCCGTTGGCCACGTACAGCTGGGGCGAGACCTGCTTGCCGGTCTGGCCGACCTGGGAGCTGTGCGGGTACCAGCCGGCGTCGACGGCGGCGCGCGAGGCACCGACGGCCGCGTCCAGCGCGTCCGCGAGCTCCTCGACCACGCCGAAGCCCTCGGCGGCACCGACACCACGGCCGCCGGAGACCACGATGGCGGCCTCGGTCAGCTCGGGGCGGCCGGTGGACACGCGCGGGGTGCGCGAGGTGACCTTGGCGGCGTTGCCGGTGAACTCCACCGACACGTTCTCCACCGCACCGGCGGCCGCGACGGCCTCCGGGGCGACGGCGTTCGGCTTGACGGTGATGACCGGCACGCCGTTGCTCACGCGGGAGTCGACGGTGAACGAGGCGGCGAACACCGACTGGGTGGCGATCGGGCCCTGCTCGCCGGCGCGGACGTCCACGGCGTCGGTGATGATGCCGGAACCGAGGCGCAGCGCCACGCGGGCGGCGACCTCCTTGCCCTCGCCGGAGGACGTCACCAGGACGGCGGCCACGTCGTTGGCCTTGGCGATCTGGGCCAGGGCGTCCACCTTCGGGACGACCAGCTGGTCGGCGAACTCGGCGCCGTCGGCGACGTACACCTTGGCGGCACCGAACTCGGCGGCCTTGGCGGCGATGTCGGCGGCCGCGGCACCCGCGCCCAGCACGACGGCGGACGGCTCACCGATACGGCGGGCCAGGGTCAGCAGCTCCAGGGCGGGCTTGCGGACCGCGCCGTCGGCGTGGTCGACCAGGACGAGAATCTCAGCCATTGCTCTATGTCTCCGTGTTCAGCGGGATCGGCCGGATCACTGGATCAGCCGGATCGGGGTCGGGGCGGGGCGGACTAGATGAACTTCTGGTCGGCCAGGAACGCGGCGAGCTGCTTGCCGCCCTCGCCCTCGTCCTTGACGACCGTGCCCGCGGTCCGCGCCGGACGCGCCGCCACCGAGTCGACCGCCGTCCACGA
>NZ_JBHWIV010000098.1:0-7860 GCF_042731675.1 Kitasatospora sp. NPDC059827
GCCGTGCTGTGGCGCAAGTACACCGTCCCCGTGGTGGCCGGCGGCACCCTCGCCGCCCTGCTGCTGCCCTGGGCGGTGCCCGCCTGGCACACCGGGCCCGGCGGGTTCCAGGCGCTCGCCCTGCTGTTCACCTCGCTCACCTGCGGCGCCTTCGCCGAGATCGCCGCCACCAACCAGGCCCTGGTGGCCGCCCGGGCCGAGGTCGCCCGGCTCGCCTCCGAGGCGGAACGCAACCGGATCGCCCGCGACCTGCACGACCTGCTCGGCCACTCGCTCACCGCGATCACCGTCAAGTCCCGCCTGGCCCAACGGCTGGCGGTCAAGGACGTGGACCAGGCGGTGGCGGAGATGAGCGCCGTGGAGACGCTCTCCCGCCAGGCGCTGGCCGACGTACGGGCCGCCGTCTCCGGCTACCGCGAGGTCACCGTGACGGGCGAGCTCGCCCGCGGCCGCGAACTGCTGCGCGCCGCCGGGGTGGTGGCCGACCTGCCCTCGGCGGCCGACGCGGTCGGACCGGACCAGCGCGAACTCTTCGGCTGGGTGCTGCGGGAGGGCCTCACCAACGTCGTCCGGCACGCCCGGGCCGCCCGCTGCTCGGTGCTGCTGACCGCCACCTCGGTGGAGATCCGCGACGACGGCCGGGGCGCGGCGGGCGGCCCCGGCGCCGGGCTGGTCGGCGGCGGCAAGGGGCTGACCGGGCTGCGCGAACGCGTCGCGGCGGCGGGCGGTACGGTCGAGGCCGGCCCGCTCGACCCGCGCGGGTGGCGCCTGCTGGTCACCGTCCGGCCGCCCGACTCCCGCCCCGAAGGGACGACATGACGATCCGCCTGCTGCTCGCCGAGGACCAGGAGCTGGTCCGTACCGCGCTGCGCGCCCTGCTCGACCTGGAGGACGACTTCGAGGTGGTCGCCGCCGTCGGACGCGGTGACCAGGTCGTCGAGGCCGCCCGCGAGCACCGGCCGGACGTCGCCCTGCTGGACATCGAGATGCCCGGGCTGGACGGCCTGGCGGCGGCCGCCGTGCTCGCCCAGGAGGTGCCCGGCTGCCGGGTGGTCATCCTCACCACCTTCGGCCGGGCCGGCTACCTGCGCCGGGCGATGGAGGCGGGCGCGCTCGGCTTCGTGGTGAAGGACGCCCCGGCCGAGGTGCTGGCCGACGCCGTCCGCCGGGTCGCGGTGGGCGAGCGGGTGGTCGACCCGGAACTCGCCGCGGCCACCCTCGCGGCCGGCACCTCCCCGCTCACCGCCCGCGAACGCGACGTCCTGAACGCCACCCGCTCCGGTGCCGGAGTCGCCGAGATCGCCGGGAAGCTCTACCTCTCCGAGGGGACGGTCCGGAACTACTTCTCCTCGGCCATCGCCAAGACCGGCACCCGCAACCGCACCGAGGCCCTGCGCACCGCCGACGAACGCGGCTGGCTGTAGCTCCTCACCCGTCGGCCGTCGCCCCTCACCCGCCGGGCGTAGCCCCTCACCCGCCGGCCGTAGCCCCTCACCCACCGGGCGCCGGGGGCAGCCGGAAGCCGACCTCGGCGCCGCCGGAGGGGGCGGCCGTGGCGAACACCGAGCCGTGGTCGGCGGCGACCAGGTCGTGGACGATGGCCAGGCCCAGCCCCGAGCCCGGGGTGGACTGGGTGCCGGCCGCGCGGTAGAAGCGCTCGAACACGGCCTGCCGGTCGCCCGGGGCGATGCCCGGCCCCTGGTCGCGCACGGCCAGCCGGCCGCCGGTGACCCGGATCTCCACCGGGGTGCCGTCCGGGCTGAACTTGACGGCGTTGCCGACCAGGTTGTCCACGCAGCGCTGGAGCGCGCGCGGGCGGGCCAGCACCGGCACCGGCCCGTCCGCCGTGACGGTGATCTCCCGGCCGGTGCGGCGGCGGAAGCGGCGGGCGCTGTCCTCGGCGGCGGCCAGCAGGTCGACCGGCTCCGGGGCCTCCGCGGTCCACTGGTCGGTGGCCAACTCGACCAGCTCGCGCACGAGTTCGTCCAGTGCGACGGTCTCGGTGACCAGCGTGCCGAGGATCTGCTCCTCGTCCTCGGGGGCGAGCCGGCCGCGGGCCCGCTGGAGGAGCTCGGCGCAGCCGCGCACCGAGGTCAGCGGGGTGCGCAGCTCGTGGCTGGCGTCCTGCACCAGGCGCTGCTGCTGCTCCCGGGAGCGGCGCAGCGCGCCGACCATCGCGTCGAAGGCGCGGGTGAGGCGGCCGACCTCGTCACGCCCGGCGGCGGGCAGCGGGGTGGTCAGGTCGCGGGTGGTGGTGATGTGCTCGGCGGCGTGGGCCAGCCGCCGCACCGGGCGCAGGATGCGGCCCAGCACGAGCCAGCTGAGCAGCGCGGAGCCGACCGCCGCGGCGACACTGGTCCAGGTGATCCGCAGCAGGAAGGCCTCGTCGACGGCCGTCACCCCGGCGTAGGTCTGGCCGACCGTCACCGCGCCCCGCCCGTCGGAACGGGCCTTGGTGAGCAGACCGTACGGGGTGCCGTCGATCTCGATGTCCTCCTGGTGGGAGCCCTGCCCGGTGCGGGCCACCTCGCGGGCCCGGTCCGAGACCGGCAGCGCCGCCGCGCCCGGGGTGAGCGGGCGGGCGGTGCCGTCGGGGGCCAGCAGCTGTTCGACGGTGTCGGGCCGGGGGAGCGGGACGCGATCGAGGTCCACGGCGGCGAGTACGGTGTCGGCCCGGTCGACCAGGCTCAGGTCGAGCTGGTCGGCGACCAGGGTGGTGACGCCGCGGTAGGCGGCGACGACCGGCACGGCGATCGCGAGCAGCACGGAGGCGAGGACGACCAGGCCGATCCTGGCGCGCAGCATCAGGCGGTCCGGGCGGTGTAGCCGACGTTGCGCACGGTGTGGATCAGCCGGGGTGCGCCGTGCTCCTCGGTCTTGCGGCGCAGGTAGCCGACGTAGACGTCGAGCGAGCGGGAGTCGGTGTCGAAGTCGTAGCCCCAGATCCGCTCGTAGATCTGGTACCGGGTCAGTACGGTGCCCTGGTTGCGCAGCAGCAGCTCCAGCAGGTCGAACTCGGTCTTGGTGAGGTCGAGCGGGCGGCCGCCGCGGTGGGCCCGGCGGGCGGCCGGGTCCAGGGCGAGGTCGTCGAGGCCGAGGTCGGCGCTCTCGGCGCCGACCGGCTCGGTGCGGCGCAGCAGCGCGCGTATCCGGGCGAGCAGTTCCTCGGTGGCGAAGGGCTTGGCGAGGTAGTCGTCGGCGCCCGCGTCCAGCCCGGCGACCCGGTCGCCGAGCTGGTGGCGGGCGGTGAGGACCAGGACGGGCAGCCGGTCGCCGCGCCGGCGCAGCATCCGGCACAGGGCGAGGCCGTCGAGCCGGGGCATGACCACGTCCACCACCGCGAGGTCGGGGCGCCGGTGTTCCAGGAGCTCCAGGGCCTCCTGGCCGTCGGCGGTGGTGAGCACCCGGTAGCCCTCGAAGCGGAGCAGGTGGTCGAGGGTGTTGCGGACGCCGGGGTCGTCCTCGACGACCAGGACGGTGCGCCGGGCGGCGGTGGGATCTGTCATGGCGTCATCTTCGCTGGTGGCGGGCGTGGTCATGGCGGTCGGGGGGCGGTCGGGGTGGGCCGTCGGCGGCTCGGTGCCGGGTCAGCGCGGGACGGGGACGACCGGTACCGGCGGGACGCCCGCCACGCAGGAGGTGTCGCCGACCTCGCCGGTGCGGATGAAGCGGCCGGCGATCTCCAGGGTGCAGCCGGTGGACTCCATCTCCGGGACGTGTCCGCTGTTGGGCACCGAGACGAACGCGCTGTGCTTGAACTGGGCGGCCGCGCGGCGGGAGTTGAGCTCGGGGGTGTTGGTGTCGAGGTCCCCGGAGAGCACCAGGACGGGGACGTCGGGCACGTTCCGCAGGTCGGTCGGCTGCGGGCGGGCGGTGCCCCGGCGCGGCCAGTTCAGGCAGTTGTCCCCGCCGTCGGTCTGGCCCTCGGCCCAGCCCTTGGCGCTGAACGCCCCGAAGTCGGCCGGGTCGGTGGCGGCCAGGGCGGCGCGGTACTGGCGGCGGCGCTCCGCGACCGGGGCGTCCTGGTCCCAGGCACGGGCGTAGTCGTTGCAGGTGACGGCCAGGAAGGAGGCCTGGTCCTCGGTGCCGGTGCTCTCGATCTGGCCGCGCACCAGGGCGGTCAGCGGCGCCTCGTCACCGGCGGCGAGGGCGTGCAGGGCGGCGGGCAGGGCGCCGAGCAGGCCGGGCTCGCCGGGGTGCAGGCCGATGCCGCGGGTGGCGGGCTCGTACATCAGGTTGGCGAGCTTGTCCTCGGTGAACGCCACGGTGCGCTTGCGGCCGTCGACCGTGGCGGTCACCTTGAGCGGGCGGGTGCGCAGCCGCTCGGTGACGGCGGCGAGGTCGTGCACCACGGTGTCCGGGTCGCAGGAGCCGCTGCGCTCGCAGATCCGGCGCAGCGTCAGCGACACCTGCTGGGCGCCGGGGCGGGCCAGCGAGTCGAAGGCGAGCGGGTAGGCGCCGGACAGCACCATCCGGTCGACCCGCTCGGGGTGGCGGTCGGCGTAGACCGGCATCAGGTAGGTGCCGTACGAGAGGCCGTACAGGACCAGCTTGGGGGCGCCCAGGCGCTCCCGGGCCGCGTCGAGGTCGTCGGCGGTGGCGGCGCTGGTGTAGCCGCGGGCGCGCGGGCCGAGCTCCTCGGCGCAGTCGGCGACCAGCTCGCGCTGGTCGGCCCGCGGGGCCCAGCGGTACTCGGCCTCGGTGACGTCGCAGGGCAGTCGGCCGGAGCGGCCGGTGCCGCGTGGGTCCAGCAGGAGCAGGTCGTAGTCGTCCAGCACCCCCTGGAGTGCCGTGCTCACCTGCCCGGCGCGGTCGATCATGGTCTCGCCGGGGCCGCCCGGGTTGAGCGCGATGGTGCCCAGGGCCGGGCCGGGGCGGCTGTGGCGCACCACGGCGTGGCTGACGCCGATGGTGCCCAGGCCGGGCTCGTCGGCGACCAGCGGGCGGCGCATCGTGGTGCAGTCGACCCGGTGCCCGGGGACGGTCGGGCACCAGGCGGGCCGGCCCTCGGCGCCCGCGGGCGCCGCCTGGGCGGGGGAGGGGAGGGCGCCGATCGGGAGCGCCGTGGCGAGGACGGCCAGCGCGGCGGCGGCCAGGCCGCCCCGGCGGGCCCGGTTCGGGGCGGTGGTGGTGGTCGGGGTGCTCGGGGTGGTCTGGGTGTTCGCGGTCATCGCGGTGCCTTCCTGGCGTCCTGCGGTCGGTGTGGGAACGACCTTGCCGGGGGCTCGTCAGGCGTTCGGCAGAGCGATGACAAAGGCGTGTAAGAACTCTCACCGGCCGTGGCGACCGGGCCCGGACGCGGGCCGGGGTGCGGCCGCGGACGCGGATGTCGGAGCGGGGCGGTACGGTCCTGGTCATGGCAGCCCGGATCGATCTGACCCTCGACTGCGCGGACGCGCAGCTCCTCGCCGCGTTCTGGCGGACGGCCCTGGGGTACGTGGACGAGCCGCCGCCGCCCCCGTTCCGCACGCGCGCGGAGTGGCTCGCCCAGTTCGACCCGCCGGAGGACGACTCGGCGGACGACGGCGCCTGGCTCTGCGACCCGCAGGGGGTCGGCCCCCGGCTGTCCATCCTCCGGGTGCCCGAGCCGAAGCGGGCGAAGAACCGGCTGCACATCGACATCCGGGTGCCGGGCCACGGCGGTCCGGCCGAGCGCTGGGCCCGGGTCACCGCGGAGGCCGCGCGGCTGGTGGCGGCGGGCGGGCGGGTGCTGGCGGAGGCCGACGGGCACCACGTGGTTATGGCCGACCCCAACACTCCGGACTACCAATTCTGGAGTGACCCCCGGTGTCGACCGCCACCCTGACCCGTGACCAGCAGGGATCGCCCCACTCCCACGGGAGTATGACCACTGGCAGCCTGCCCGGGACCGAGGGCACCGTTTCTACCGGGACGCTGCGAGGCGTCCGCGCAATCCGACTGTCCGTCCTTACAGACGAGACGACCAGCCCCGAGCGACAGCGCGAAGCCGACGACATTGCCGCCGCCGCGCTCGGTATCGACTTCGGCGAGGGTGACCAACTCCGCGAGGCCGTCGACCTTGACGTGTCGGCGAGCAAGACCGGCCCCTTTGACCGTCCCCAGCTCGGCCGGTGGCTGAGCAACCCGGAAAGCTTCGACGCCCTTGTGTGGTGGCGCTTCGACCGTGCTATCCGGTCCATGGCCCACATGCACACGCTCGCCGAGTGGGCCAGGAAGCACCGAAAGGTGTTGGTCTTCGCCGAGGGCATCGGCGGGGGCCGTCTGGTCTTCGACTTCCGCAACCCCATGGACCCCATGGCCGAGTTGCAGATGCTCATACTGGCATTCGCCGCGCAGGTCGAATCGCAGAGCATCAGCGACCGCGTGACCGGTGCCATGGCAGCACTGCGCAGGATGCCGCTCCGGTGGCGTGGTGGTGGTCGCCCCCCGTACGGCTACATGCCCGCCCCCATGCCCGCGGAACACGGCGGGGTCGGCTGGACCCTGGTGCCCGACCCCGAAGCGGTCGAGGTGATCGAGCGCATCGTTCGTGAGTTGCTGGACAAGCGCACAGCGTCCGCTGTTGCCGCCGGTCTCAACGCGGACGGCATTCTCAGCCCGCGGGACTACTGGGCCGACAAGATGGGCCGGGAGCGGGGCGGCAAGACCGGCGGGGCCAAGGGGCAGCACGTCGTCCGGGAGAAGTTCCAGTGGACCCCCGCGGTCATCACGCGCATGCTCCGGAACGAAACGCTTCTCGGCTGGAAGATGCACAAGGGCAAGCCCGTCCGGGACGCCGAGGGCAACCCGATCATGGCGACGGAACAGCCGATCATGACCCGCGAGGAGTTCGACCACGTCGGGGCGCTGCTGGACTCCCGTAGTCAGAACGTCGGGGACCGACAGGACACTGACGCGCTGTTGCTGCGCGTGATCCACTGTGACGCCTGTCATGGGCGTATGTACCTGAACAAGCAGGCAGGCAAGACGTCCACCTACAAGTGCAACAGCCACGCCCGGGGTGAGCTGTGCCAGTTGCCGGCGAGCGTTCGCGGTGATTGGGTGGACGACTTCGTAACCGCCGAGTTCCTGCGCCTGGTCGGTCCCGTTCCGACCAAGCACGTCGTAGAGATACCCGGGTACGACCCGAAGCCCGAACTTGACGCCACTGTGGCGGAGTTCCGCGAGCACCAGGAACAGAAGGGGCGCCAGAAGTCCAAGCACGCGGCGGCCGAGTGGCAGGCACGGGCCGATGCGCTGGACGCTCGGATCGCCGATCTGGAGACCCGCGAGAAGCGCGAACCCCAGCGCGTCGTCACGCCCACGGGCCGGACCTACGCGGACGAGTGGGCCGAGGCCGACACGAACGCCCGACGGGCAATGCTGGTCGACGTTGGCGCACGGCTGGAGGTCAAGCGGGGCACGCGCGGCGGGTGGCGGAAGCTGGACATGCGCCGGGTCGAGTTCACGATCCGTGGCGAGCTTGACCCCGCGGTGGAGGAGTTGGCGGGGCTCCGGGAAGTGTTGACCATGCCCATCGGTACCGCTCCGGCGTCGGGTACCAGCGTCCGGCTTGCCGAGCCCGTCAAGGCAGCCGCGTAGGGCGGGGGTGGTGACGGGTGACGCAGATGACGGAGAAATCAGTTTTCTTTAGACAGCGGGTGTCTAAGTAAATAACTGGTTTTGGCCTCATCTGCGTCACCCGTCACCACCCCGGGAGATCGCCCCACTCTCCAAGGAAGTAGGGGCGGGTTACCGCGCACCCCACAGACGGGAACCGGCGGACCGAGCCCCGCCCCTACAACCGACGCTCTGCCCGTGCACCACGCACCCTCTCGGGGGGGGGGGGGGGGGGGCGATGACTTTATGAAGACCGCGGGGACCCACCAGCCCAATTAA